>CAIWEX010000859.1 GCA_903911795.1 uncultured Schlesneria sp. | reverse complement strand
GCTGCTGGCAGCCAAGGCGCTGACTCTGCTGCGTGAAGAAGGTTCCTCTGTCGCGTTCCCGGAAGCCGTCGAACAGATCCGGGATGATATGCTGACGGTCTCTCGCCGACTTGAACGAGTCGACGTAGGTGAGATCACGCAGAACATCGAACAGGATATTGTCGAGTCGCTGAAAGAGATCCTGGAAGCACTGCAAAAAGAAATTGAAAAGATGAAGGATCAGAAGCAGCAACAGCAGCAACAACAACAGCAACAGCAGCAGCAACAGGACAAACTGGTCGATAAACTCGCCGAGTTGAAAATGCTGCGAAGCCTGCAGTATCGCGTTAATCGGCGAACGAAGCAGATGGGTCGCCTGGTAGACGGGGAACAGGCACTGGATACCGACGTCGTCTCACAACTTCGCGAGTTGTCTGATCGACAGTCGAAAATTCAGCGTGCGACTCACGACCTGGCAACCGGCAAGAACGAATAATCAACAAGCGAACGATCAGCGGTCGATGGACGAGGACTCTTTCATGCGGACTCCATTTAAACTCCGAGGGATTCTTTCTAATCTCGGAGCGTTTGCATTGTCACTCTCTCTGATCGCATCTGCCTGGAGTGCCAACGATGTCTATGCACCTGCCAAGGCAGACGATGTTCGCAGTCAGGTGCTGACGTGGGCTGCGTCACAACCCAACGTGACTGATCAGCAGAAACAGGATCTGGCGGCGATCTGGAGTGCCGAACCTGCCACGGAAGAGCCAGACAGACTGCTGGATCTGCTGGCCCGATCGTTTGCTGCCGTCGATCCCGACGCTGCCAAGCTGGTCTCCGCCTGTAACGGATCGGCATCGGTTCTGGTCCCGCCGGACGGGGCCTTCTTGAAGCAGCCCGGACGTGATGCTTTTCTCGTCGCCAATCTCGGCTTGTTTTACGGCCGCTATCTCGTTGAACGCCGGATGTTCGATGAAGCGATCGAACAACTGAGTGCCATTGATCCCCGGCGCGTCGTCGATCCTGCGAGTCTCTTTTTCTTCAAAGCCGTCGCTCATCAGGGACTGCTGGAGATTAAGCCGGCGCTCACGACCGTTGACCAGTTGCTGAAAAACGTCGAACGAGTCCCCGTCCGTTATTCCGCGACCGCTACGCTGATGCAGGCTGACCTGCAAGCCTTGCAGGAAAAATCACTGGGTGAAGTGGCCCGATTGATGAGCGATTCTGAACGGCGTCTCGACCTCGGGCGAGCCGGTGAAAAGGTGCAGGGGGTCCAGGAACGAATCATCAGCGAGTTGGATGAAATCATCAAGAAGATAGAACAGCAGCAGGGTGGTGGTGGCGGCGGAGGTGGCGGTGATGGAAGTGGGCAGGGACAGGCGGGCGATCCTGCCAACGACAGCCGCGTAAAAGGATCCGAAGCTCCTGGTGATGTTGATAAGAAGAAATTCAAGAACGAAGGCAATTGGGGCAACCTTCCTGAAAAGGATCAGGCGAAAGCAAAGAACGATCTCAATCGCAATTTCCCGTCACATTACAACCGTGCTGTCAATGAATACTTCCGCAAGCAAAGCGAACGTGTCGCCAAGCAAAAATAGTTCTCGCACGGTAGAGCTGATTCACTCTTCAATGCATTGGCCGGCCTGATGCCGCCACAAGGATGATCGTTACGATGCCAGTCTGGCCAGTCTTGCTAATGGTTCTCGCGTCCGCCGCACCCCCTGCTGAAATCACGACCCTCAACGGCGAACAACAGGTCGGGAACTTGGAACGGATTACGGCCGAAGGTGCTGTCCTGAAAACCCCGACGGGGTCGGCGACAATTCCCGCCGGTGAACTGTTGAAGATCCGGCTGCCGGGAATCGAGGCCCCTGTCGCCGCCACGACGCCGATGTTCGAAGTCGTGCTAACAGATAACTCGTTGCTACGAGTTTCCGGTTTCATTTCGACAGCTACGGAAGCGATCCTGAAGCATCCTCAATTTGGTGAAGTCAAGTTGCCTTTGAAGTCGGTGCACAGTGTCCGCTTTGCTCAAGCTGATGCCAAAATCGAAGCTGGCTGGAAGGAACTGTTGGCGAAGCCTGCAACAAAAGATCAGGTCGCTGTCCGGAAGAACGACGTGATCGATCATCTGGATGGAGTCATCGGACCACTCGACGATACCACTCTCAAGTTCCAGCTTGATGGTGATGAGATCCCGGTCAAGCGCGAGCGAGTGTTTGGTTTGATTTACGCCAAACGTGAGGTTGTGACAGCCAAATCCGCATCAGCAGTTGAACTGAATGCAGGTGACCGGTTGCTGGCACGTTCCGTTTCGTTCGAAGCAGACGCCTGGAACCTGAAGCTCGTATCGGGCCTTGAACTCGCGGTCCCTGTCGCTGGAATTCAATCGGTTGACTACACGCTTGGTAAGATCGAGTACCTGTCCAACCTGAAGCCACGTGATGTCAAATATGTTCCATTCTTCGACTTCGTCTGGGAATACCGCCGCGATCGTGGCTTTGAAGGTCATCCATTAACGTTCGGGACTCAGTCCGAAAAGAAAACGTACGCCAAAGGACTCGCCATTCATTCCGTCACCAACCTCAAGTACCGGATCGGTGGAGATTATCGTCGGTTCCAGGCCGTCATGGGAATCGATGACCATATTCCGGTCGGCAACGTGGATGTCACGATCAAGGGAGATGGCCGGACGCTGTTCAAAGGAACAGCGAAAGCTGGCCAGGCACCGCAGGTTTTGGACCTCGATGTCAACGGAGTCGTTGAACTGGAAATCAATGTCGGGTATGGCGAGGATGAACTGGATATCGGCGACAGACTGCATCTGGCGGACGCGAAACTCGTGAAATGAAACCGGACGCTAGCGCGTTCCGGCTGATGGGTCGAGCTTGAAAAGCAAGTCGTGATGTGACTCGGTCGAATTGAGAACGGTCGGATTGAACCTGCAATGGGTATTGAAATGCTTCGAACTCGAAATCACCTCGTCCTGGCAATCGCAACCGTCTGGTTCGCCAGCCTGTTCAGCGGACGAATTGATGCGGCGGAACAAACGGTTCTGCAGGCTCAGGCACAGCGAGTCGAAGTCGTTCAGAAGGTGGCCGCGACCGTCGTGGCAATCTTTTCCGCCGATGGGGGTGGAGGTGGCTCGGGCGTCTTGATCTCGCCGGATGGTTACGCACTGTCGAATTTCCACGTCACCAGCGCCTGTGGCGACTTCATGAAATGCGGGCTGAACGATGGTCGCCTGTATGATGCCGTGATTGTTGGCATCGATCCGACCGGTGACGTGGCCCTCGTTAAGTTGCTCGGACGCGACGATTTTCCCTGTGCCACGCTGGGTGACAGCGACAAGCTGTCGGTCGGTGACTGGACGTATGCCATGGGAAATCCATTCTTGCTCGCAACCGATTTTCAGCCCACCGTCACGGCGGGAATCGTCAGCGGGATTCACCGGTACCAGTACCCCGCAGGGACCTTTCTGGAATATACCGATTGCATCCAGGTCGATACCTCCATCAACCCAGGCAACTCGGGGGGACCACTGTTTAACGCCGCCGGTGAACTGGTTGGCATTAACGGTCGAATTTCGGTTGAGAAGCGAGGTCGAGTCAACGTTGGGGCGGGATATTCGATCTCGATCAACCAGATCAAACACTTTATGGATCATCTGAAGGGGGGGCACGTCGTTGACCACGCGACCCTCGGTGCCACCGTCCGAACAGGGTCCGACCGCCAGGTCGTCGTCGACAGCATTCTGGATCTCTCGGCAGCCTATCGACGTGGCTTGCGTGAAGATGACGAAATCGTCTCATTTGCAGGCCGACCAGTCGGCAGTGTGAATCAATTCAAAAACATCCTCGGGATCTATCCCAAGGGCTGGTCACTTCCCATCACATTTCGACGTGATGGAAAGAAGCAGGATATCATCGTTGAACTGCGGGCATTGCATCGCGATTCTGAATTGAAACCGAAAGATGCTCCCAAAGGAAAGCCAAAGCCTCCCCCGGATGAACTTCACAAGGGAGCCAAACTGCCCAAGGAGGAGCTTCCCGCTGAATACAAGAAGCTGTTTGTGAAGAAAACAGGATATGCCAACTACTACTTCAATCAGCAGGAGCAGCAGCGAGTACTGCACGGTTTGGAACCACTTCAAAGCTGGCGCGATGTTACTGGCCGGTGGAAGCTGACCGGAAAAACGGGGCAGGGGGAAGACTTTGTGATGACCCTGACCGACAAAGGATTGGGGCTGCAGTTGCCACTCCGTCCCGGCCTGCAGCCACTGGAAGGGGCCGATTTTATTGATGAACCCGCCGGAACCGGTGGACTGCTGGCCGCGATGTATCAATTCAAGCAACTGATCACCAAGGGGACGGGGGCGTTCACCGAATTCACCTACGTCGGCAGCCTGCCGCTCGATGGGCGTGGCCCCATGGTCGATGTCCTGCTCACGAAAAAAGGTGGTGTCGAATCGCTCTGGTTCTTCCGCAAGACCGATGGTCAGTTCGTGGGATTTAATTCAAAGCTTGGATCAGATGTCGACCCCTGCGAGATTCGATTCCTCGACTTCGGTATGTATTCGGGTAAGCGATTTCCCAGTCGATTTGTCGTTCGACATGCCGACGTCGACTTCGCCACGTTTGATGTTCTGACGCTCGAAGTACTGACTTCTGAGCCGGACAAGAAGCCGGACGCCAACGGAAACTGAGTTCACCATGCACTGCCTGCTTCGGACCCGCCTGTTTCGAGTCTGCCTGATCGGAATTGTGACCGTACTGAATACGGCTGCATGGGGACAGTCGTCGGTTGAGTCCATCGCTGCGGTTGCCCCCAAAGTTGTGAAGATCTTCGGAGCCGGGGGTGGCGCGAAGCTGCATGCGTATGGATCCGGATTTCTGGTCTCTGCAAACGGTCACATCGTGACGGTCTCCAGTCACATCCTGGATGGTGACACCGTCAACGTCGTCCTGCATGACGGTCGGCGCTTTCCGGGGAAGGTCCTGGGGGTTGAACCTCCGCTGGATATGGCAGTCCTGAAGATCGAAGCCGAAGGGCTGCCACATTTTGATCTGGCAGAAGCGGTCGCGGCTGCACCTGGTACCCGAGTCCTCGCTTTCAGCAATGCGTTCAAAGTGGCAACGGGAGACGAACAGGTCACTGTGATGCACGGAGTGATCTCCGCAAAAACAACATTGGCGGCACGGCGAGGTGCCTTTGAGTCACCCTACACGGGACAGGTCTATGTCGTCGATGCAGTGACAAATAACTCGGGGGCTGCAGGAGGCGTGCTGACAACTTGGGATGGCCGATTGCTGGGAATGATCGGTAAAGAATTGCGGAACGCACAAACCAATACCTGGCTGAACTACGTGATGCCGATCAGCGAACTGAAAGAGACAATCACGCAGATCGTCACCGGCGATTTCTCATCGAAGAAGCGTCCAGACGACGAAGAGAGTCCGGGTAAGCCCCGACCACGTCGTTACGAATCCCTGGACTTTGGCATCATCACGATCCCAGACGTATTGAATCGCACCCCCGCCTACATCGACAGAATTCTGCCAGGTTCGCAGGCAGAAAAGGTGGGACTGCGTCCCAACGATTTGATCCTGTTCGTGGGAGACAATCTCGTCCAGTCCTGCAAGCTTCTCAAAGAAGATCTCGGCCGTCTGGAAGCAAATGACACAGTGAAACTGGTCGTCCGACGCGGCGATACACTTGTCAGCGTCGAACTGGTCGCACCTCGTAAGGCCGAATAGTTCTGAACGAATGCATGATTTCGATCAGAAGTTCATTCTGAAACCTGGTGGACCGTCCGAGGAGCCGAAGTCGTGAGACTTCGAGGTACCCGTGGCATCCGGCGAAGATCTCGCGCGGACGAAATTGAAGTCGGACCAGTTCAACGGGATGTCAGGAACTCGAAATTTGAAGTTATTGAAAGGCCTTCCGTCCCCATCGAGCTTGCCTCAAGGGAAACGGGCTTCTGCACTACGCTTTGATGGTGTACCGCTGGCGTAGGGTACAAGCCCGTTTCCACCGAGATGAACTCGGTAGGGTGTGCTATTGCATTGCTCCGAGATCGTATTCGCAGGGTGCCGCGCAACGCGGGTAACGATATTTGTCGCTGAAATCGTGAGGTTTGAGGTCGTCGCGGCACGAGTTGTTTCAAACGACCTATAATCTTGATCGCGAAGCGATCCCAGAGCGTAGCCGGGGGGGTGCAGCGAAGCGGAAACCCCCGGAACAGAATCGCCTTGGTAAACGCATCCTGAAGGGATGCCAGAAAACTCGATTTCACGGCCAAAATCAAATCAGTACACGTCGATTTTTGATCGTCAAATCTCAGGCGAGTGTACTCTTGGGTTACACACTCTCGAGCCTGCGAATCCATTCGG
>CAIWEX010000858.1 GCA_903911795.1 uncultured Schlesneria sp. | reverse complement strand
CAAATTCGACGCGTGTCGGATTACCCACGGCCATGAAGAAATTTCCGTCGGCTCCCTGAATCAGGAATCCAGCATCTGCTTCCAGGCCTCCCCGATAGCTATAGGGGAACCTGTAAATTGCACCACCTTTGAGTTCTTCGTAGAGAGGGCTGGCATCACCTTCCGGTTCCAGAACATAGACCAGCCGGATGTTGTGCTGCAGGTAGTCGGCGACAGTCGTCGGCTCGGTCAGATTGACAGGGGCACTGTATGACGACGGGACCGGGGTGATTTCGTGGCCTTCCGTATTGACCGGCTTGAGAGCCGATTTATCGCACCATTCGCCATCCACCGAAAGTTGAGCGAAACTGGAACCGCCTCGTCCGATCACGGTGTGCCCGTCACCACCAAGGGTTGCCAATTCACACCGGCGCCCTTTTTCGTCGAGGACTTCGACTTCCTTGTAGCCATATAGGCGACTGCGATCGACCTTATTCAGCCCGAAGGCAAAGTCACCATCTTTGAAATGGAAAACGAGTGGCTTGGCCATGCGTCACCGTCCGGAAAAAAGGACTGGTCCCCCAAGGCACCCTGGAACGCAGCCTGGAAAGGTTGTCCTGCGGGAATGAATCGGTATCTGGTCTACGAGGGAACACGTCGAAAAGCGGATTGTCGGCAGAGAACTCTACCGAGTTGGAGATCATAACAATCGTGACTCAACGTCCGTCAAGCGAACACTGTAAAACGGAGAATAGGAATTGACTGACGAATATCGATTTGGATGTGCGGCACGCCACGAGGCATTGCGAAGTGCGCGGAAGAGGACGCCTCAATCAACAATGCTGACCATGGCAATAGGAGACTCCGGGTTTTCCACCCGCCGCTTCTCGTTTGAGGCTGAATTTGTCTCATCCAGTCAGAAAGCATCAATGCCGCTCGTCAAATCAATTCAGTGGGGCAGAACGATGGAGGGCAAAACGATAGAAGAAATCTGAATCATGAATCTTCATCGTTCTGCCCCACATCGTCCTGCCAAAGTCTGGCTTTCATGAAATGGAAGAGGAGACACAGATTTTCCCGATTCGTAATTACTGGCTGAGTCCTGGTTGTGGGCCAATCGGCCGTACTTTCTTCGGAGTATTTTTAACGCCGAATTTCAAGGAGCCTGCTCTGTCGACGCCTTCGGTTTTTCATCGCTCTTTCCAACCGGCTTCTCATCACCCTTTGCCGAGTCTTCCATTTGCTCAGAAACAACTTTCAACAACTTGGAAGGTCCGGTTGTCATGGCAAGAATAACGTAGGCAGCCCTTCCTTTGGCAGACACCAGATCGATCGTGGCGATCTCGTCCGCCGGGCGCGGGTTGGAAATCTCGGTGATAAAGAAACGGATTTGCCCGGGTGGAGTCTTGGTACTCATCGAGTTGACGCCGCGCCACACCATTTTGGAGTTGGGGTCTTTCAGAACAGGGGCTTCCTGTCCTCCAAACCAGTCATGCAGATGAGTCCCATCGACAAGTTCGCTGGTGGTCGAACTGCCGTCGGCGTAATGAAAGACAACTTTTGCGACGGCTGAGCCATTACCTGAACAAAAGAAGCCCGCGTGATATAAGTAGAGAGAGTCGAACTTTCGCGCGACAGGAATCCCTTTAGCTTCCTCAGGAAATTTGACTCCTCGCTTTGCGTTCTCTTCTCCCCAGAGGCAAATCATCCCACCAATTTCCAGTGGCACATTTCCAAAAGTCTGCGTATTCCTGGGAACGTCACGCCACGGGAAATCTTTAATGAGGTCAAATGCGGTTGCTGGCGTCTGATAACGTGTCGTCAGATCAAGTGGTTCAGGGGGTGTATTCGCAGCAACCTTCGGTTCTTGATCGGCAGCTTTCGGCGGAATTTCAACTTCTGGTTTCGCGACTTCCGTCACCTCAACTGCGGGCCGTGCCGGTTGATCGATGAGGATTGGAGGCCGTTCCCGAACACGCTTCGTCGGTGCGGGCGGCACTTGCGGCTTTGAGCAACCAAAAAAGGAAAACGCCACTGCCAGGCAAAGGGCGACCCTGAATCTCATGACAGTATTCCAAATTGACTCGACGAGCGCGACGTTCATTCAATCCACATTAATGTGGCACAAAATCAAATGCTACAACCATCAGTTCCATGCTCGCTCTATTTGCCAACGTGCATGTGCACGGACGTGAAAGCACCTCATCCCACCTCATCCCAACGTCCGCTTGATTCCTCGAGTCGATTTTTGCATTCTGACAGAGGCACTTTCAATCAACCTGGCGTACCCGAACCCGCGAGACTTTCATGAGCGACTTCATTCCTGGCCCGGTGGCTCCGCCACGTCGAATTCTGATGGGGCCCGGTCCCAGTGATATTCATTCCCGCGTTCTGCTGGCGATGGCCGCTCCGACTGTTGGTCATCTGGACCCCTATTTTCTGAAGATCATGGACGAGACGCAAACGATGCTGCGTCAAGTCTTTCGGACGCAGAACCGGTTGACGTTGGCCGTCAGCGGTACTGGCAGTGCCGGGATGGAAGCGGTCGTCGCGAACCTGATCGAACCGGGCGACAAGATGATCGTCTGTGTGAATGGTGTCTTCGGCGGTCGCATGGCTGATGTCGCCGCACGCTGCGGTGCCGTGGTCGTGAAACTCGAACGACCATTCGGCGAGATTTTCTCCTCAGACGAGATTGAAGCGGCGATCAAGCAGCACAAGCCCAAAGTCCTCGGGATCGTCAATGCAGAGACCTCGACTGGTGCATCGCAACCGGTGGCCGATCTGGCTCGGATCTGCCATGAAAATGACGTGTTGATCGCGGTCGATTGTGTCACCTCGCTCGGTGGCCAGCCGGTGGAAGTCGATCAATGGGGTCTGGATGCCGTTTACAGCGGGACTCAGAAGTGCCTCAGCTGCCCGCCGGGGTTGGCTCCCGTCACATTCAGCGATCGAGCCGTTGCCGCGATTGATGCCCGCAAGACGAAAGTCCAAAGCTGGTATCTTGATATGCAGATGGTGAAAGACTATTGGGGCAGCAACCGGGCCTATCACCACACGGCGCCGATTAACATGAACTACGGCCTGCATGAAGCTCTGCGAATTGTGCTGGAAGAAGGGCTGGAGGCCCGGTTTGCACGTCACCAGCGGAATCATCTGGCGCTGAAAGCTGGCCTGAAAGCATTAGGGCTGGAATATGCTGTCAAAGAGGGGCAGCAGTTGCCGATGCTGAATGCAGTGGTCATTCCCGCCGGTGTGGATGATGCAGCGGTACGTAAACAGTTGTTGACAGAATTCGGGATTGAAATCGGCGGCGGGCTGGGACCGATGAAGGGGAAAACCTGGCGAATTGGCCTGATGGGTGTTGCCAGTTGCCCAGCCAACGTCCTAGTGGTTCTCGCCGCTTTGGAGAAATGTCTTTTAGATCAAGGACTTACGGTAATTCCAGGT
>CAIWEX010000857.1 GCA_903911795.1 uncultured Schlesneria sp. | reverse complement strand
GCGACTTCATCTGTCAGGAACAGGTTCCCGGCACGAAGTTCAATGTCATTGGGGGGGCGGGCATACAACAGATTCCAGGCGACGCGGATTCGTTCGTTGGTGTCAGGGCCTGCCAAGGTATTCAAGCGGTCCGACAGTTGTTTCGCCGCACCGAGAATGAATTCACTATTCATCAACAGAAGCGATTGCGGTGCGACGGTGGATGAGTTTCTCGCGGTGCAATTGGGGTCCAGCGTGGGGAGGTCAAACGTATCCAGAACGGCGAGTGGACGTGAGCGACGCACCTGGACATAGACACTGCGACGGTATTCTTCACCGTTCAGAGGAATGATCGGGCCGGGTCTGTTCTCTCCATTCAGATTTTCGATTCCGACCACGACCTGGCCATCTTCGTCGAGCATGACAGGGACTGGTGCCCCCCCCAGCTTGTGATTGATCGTTCCGTTCGTGGCGAGGATCGCATCGCGAACCAATTCCGCCTGCAACCTTCGAATGGACATGTGAGACAGCAGCCTGTTATCAGGATCAGCAGCGTCGGCCTGCGAGTTTCGTGCAGATGATTGCCGATAGGCGGTCGATGTCACCAATAGTCGTTGCAGTCGCTTGGTGGACCATCGCGTCTGTCCCGTTCCCATAAACTCCATAGCCAGCCAGTCGAGCAATTCGGGATGCGTCGGACGCTCGCCCAGAACGCCAAAGTCGCCGGGGGTAGAAACGATTCCTCGCCCAAAGTGATTGGCCCAGGCATGATTGACGAAAACTCGCGCGATCAGGGGATGGCGGCCGTCTGTCAGATGCCGGGCGTAGGCCAGACGCCGTCCTGTTGTTGGCAGATTTTCAGTCTTGGGCGGAATGCTGGCCCCGAGCCATCCCAGCACGGAAAGCTCTGCTGGAAGAACAACCTGTTTCGGCTGATCAGGATCGCCCCGGTAGAAGACGACGGTTTCGGGGACTTTTCCCGGGACTTCCGTTAAGGGGCTGATGAAGTCTTCGACCAGTTTCCGTTTGCGAACTTCCGCGGCACGCTCATCATCCTTTTTCAGTTCCTGAGTCGCCTTCGGATCGTAAAGCTCGATTTGACCGGGTTTCGGATCGGCACTGGGGTAGTCTTTCAGCAGTGCGATTTGTTCGGGGGCGCGATCCTTGTCAGGTGTGTTTCTCGCCTGCTTCACCTTTTCACGGTGTTCCTCGGGAACTTTTGCCAGTTCCCTTTCGAAGATTTGCTCGATGAACATGACGAGTTTCTTCTGTCGCTCTTCGCCGATCCTCGCGGCTTCGGCTTCAATCTCCGCTGACTTCGCTCGATCCGCATCGGTGTAGAGCGTAATCAGTCGTTGACCGGGGCCACGCCAGTCTTTCCAATCGAGTGCTGGTTCGAAGATCGCTCGCATTCGGTAATAGTCCGTCTGCGGGATCGGATCGTATCGATGATTGTGACACTCCGCGCAACCCACGGTCAGGCCGAGCAACGAAGTGGAGACGACTTTGATGGTTTCCGCCACAACGGCGTTGCGGGCAACTTTCGGGTCAGCCCCTTGTCCGGTTCCATCAGCAACCGTGCGCAAGAATCCTGTTGCGACTAAATGGTCCTGTTGTTCGACGTTGAGGTTGATGTGAGGCAGGGGAACGAGTTCATCACCCGCCAGTTGTTCGATGACGAATTGATCAAACGGCATGTCGGCATTAACCGCACGAACGACCCAGTCACGGTACTTGTGTGCGTACTTTCGGACAGGATCTGCTTCGGTATAGCCATCGGAATCTGCATAGCCTGCCAGATCGAGCCAGTGCCGTCCCCAGCGTTCGCCATAATGAGGTGATGCGAGCAATCGGTCGACCAGTCGCTCAGTCGCGTCCGGCGAATCATCCTTCAGAAAGTCGTCGACATCCTCGGGTGAAGGGGGAAGGCCATGAAGGTCGAAGGTGATTCGCCTGAGCAGTGTGCGACGCTCGGCATCTTGAGACACGCTCAACCCGAGTGTCATCAACTTCTGCAACACGAACGAATCAACAGGATTACGGACGCGATTTAAGGGGACATCAGGAATCGCCGGTCGACGTAGCGGTTGAAACGACCAGAAGGCTTTTTCTTCGTCTGTGATCTCATTGATTGCCGAGACATCCGCCGGTTCGTCTTTCGCGGTCAGTGCTCCTGCCGCAATCCAACGTTCGATCAGGTCGATATCGCGCGGAGTAAGAACTTTGCCATTGGGTGGCATTTCGCCCGCTTTCAGGCGTTTGACCAACAGGCTCTCTGCGGGCTTCCCGGCGACGAGTGCTGGTCCGCTTTCGCCACCCGCGACAATCAAACGCCGCAAACGGAGATCGAGTTTCGCTTCCCTTTTTCCTTCTTCACCGTGACACTGCAGGCAATGTGTTTTCAGAATCGGTCGAATATGAAGTTCATAGTTGGGAATCGGAATGTCTGTGTCTGCCGCGGGAAGAACCGCAGCGAGGCTGATCAGCATCAGTAGCGATGCAGGGAAGTACTGATGCATGAGACTGTCCAGGCGGGAAAGATGGCGGGAACCCATCAAAGACTACCTCCTGATGAGGACGATTCACAAGCCCGAATGGAACACAGAAGCTGCGGAAAGGCGCAAGAGGTACTGAGATGGTTTTGACGTTACTGCGACAATCGAGTCCGCTGGCGGATGCACAGCACCAGCGAGAAATCCTTGAGTCTGGTAATCGCTGGCCGGGTTTCACAGAAGTTCTGCAGAACCACGGTCAGAATGAACTGACTGCCTGCGGGATTGATGTCCTGCAATTGAACCTGGGAAAACTCTGCAATCAGACCTGCCATCATTGTCACGTCGATGCCGGGCCGGATCGCCGGGAAATCATGACACAACAGACGGCTGAACAGTGCCTGAATGTCTTGCGAAACTCTGCGATTCCAACGCTGGATCTGACCGGGGGAGCGCCAGAGATGAACCCCAGCTTTCGTTGGCTTGTCGAGCACGCCCGCAGCTTGGGCCGGCACGTGATCGATCGTTGCAATCTGACGATCCTGCAAGCCCCCGGATATACCGACCTTCCTGAGTTCCTGGCGAAGAACGCCGTTGAAGTTGTCGCCTCACTTCCCTGCTACCTGGAAGCAAATACGGATCGTCAGCGTGGCGATGGCGTCTACCAGAAATCGATTGCCGCGCTACAGCGATTGAACGCATTGGGCTATGGGAGGGCGGGAACAGGGCTGTTACTGACGCTGGTGTTCAATCCGGGGGGGACTTCGCTGCCGCCTCGTCAGGCAGATCTGGAAACGGACTATCGACGCGAATTGAAAGCACGTCATGGAATTGAGTTTTCCCGATTATTCGTCATCACGAACATGCCGATCAGCCGGTTTCTGGATGATCTGTTGCAGACAGGCCGATACGAAGCCTACCTGCAAAAACTGATCGATGCCTTCAATCCGCAGACCGTCGGCGAAGTGATGTGCCGCAAGACGTTAAGTGTTGACTGGACCGGCCGATTGTATGATTGCGATTTCAATCAGATGCTCGATCTGGGTGTTCATTCGACCGTACCGCGTAATATCAGCGAATTTGACGGGCCGCGTCTTTCACAGCGAGTGATTGTGACGGGTCGCCACTGTTTTGGATGTACGGCGGGCGCGGGATCGAGTTGTCAGGGAAGT
>CAIWEX010000856.1 GCA_903911795.1 uncultured Schlesneria sp. | reverse complement strand
GGTCGCGGCTCCGGGATCTAAAGTGGTTTCGGCATACCGCTTCTTGGATCTGTTGGTGATGTGGCCGCTTTTATCGATCCCGAGTCCATTCCGCTGAGTCGTAACGACTTTTGCCAAGAGTCTTCGCTTGCACCAGCAATTCGGAATTGCAAGCCGAAGGTTGAGCGTTCCATGCTGCTACCAACTGGTCGATCAGCGACGCTTTTGGCACGGCGATATTGGTGACAAAATCTTCGTGCGATCGCTGCTGTCGATAGTCGGGCTGTCGTGAGGGTGGCCGAAGTAATCGGCCGATCCGTGCCAGATCATAATCGTAAAGGATCGTTCCATGATGCAGGAACGCATGCCGCAGCCAGCGCTGTGAATTGCCAGAGAACTTTCGGTCGCCGATCACCAGGTCACTCGTTCCACGGACCTCAATTCCCGGAACGAGGTGCGACAATTGGGTTGCGATGGCTTGCATGATTTGCTGTGTGACAACGACGACTCCATTGGCTCGCAATTCGTCCGTCAGCGGCAGAATCAATGAATATGCCAGGCAGCCTGGACCAACTGCGACTGCTCCCCCTCCGCTGGCCCTGCGAAAAATAGGGACCCCCTGTGCCTGACACTCCGGTTCGTTGACTTCTGTCGCAATCTGGTTGGATCGTCCGACAACAACGAAATACGGCTCGGGAGACCAGGTTCGTAGGATGCCCCGAGTTGGGTTCGCGTCAATCGACTGCAAGAGAACTTCATCGAGCGCCAGATTTGCCGCTGGTGTTTCGAGAGTGTCGTCAATCCAGTCGATCACGGGCATCAGTGAGGATGTTCCTTGGAAAACAGAGACTTCCACGGTCTTCTCACTTTTGTCAGAGCCGGACGCCAGTCCGTTCCGGCTGACAGGCCTCACCCAAGCGTCAGAATGGGTCACCACAGGTTCACATATGAATGGCGCGACGGTCTACGGCGAAGGCGGCTTCCTTGATCGCTTCCGACAAGGTTGGATGCGCGTGGGATGATCGGGCGATATCTTCACTGCTGGCGCCGCATTCAATCGCGATGACTGCTTCAGCAATCAGATCGCCGGCGCGAGGTCCGATGATGTGAACCCCCAGGATCCGGTCGGTCTCGGCATGGGCCAGGATCTTCACTCGACCTTCGGTCTGCCCCAAGGCCTTGGCGCGGCCATTGGCCATGAACGGGAATGATCCTACTTTGTAGGGGATCCCGCCATCTTTCAGTTGTTCTTCCGTCTTTCCCACGCTGGCAATTTCGGGATCGGTGTAGACAACACCCGGAATCGCATCGTAATTGACGTGGCAATACTTACCTGCCAGTCCTTCCGCACATGCGACCCCTTCTTCTTCCGCCTTGTGAGCCAGCATTGGACCTGGAATGGCATCGCCAATCGCATAGATCCCGGGAATGGATGTCTGGAAGTGGCGATCCACCTGAATGAATCCACGATTGGTTCGAGCTACGTTGAGTGCATCCAGGCCCAGATCGCCCGTGTTCGGCAGTCGCCCGACGGCAAGGAGCACTCGATCACAGTCGATCGAAGGTTGACCTTCGCATTCGACGACACATCGGCCATCGACAACTCGAGCACCCGTAACTCGCATTCCCAGCTTGAAGTCCAGCCCCTGCTTCTTGAGCATTCGCTGAGCTTCGTTAGCGATTTCGGTGTCCATGCCAGGCAGGATTCGATTGAGATATTCCAGGACCGTCACCTTGGAACCGAGTCGTGCCCAGACACAGCCCAGTTCCAGGCCGATCACCCCGGCTCCGATGACGACCAGATGTCCGGGGACTTCTGGATAAGCGAGAGCCTCAGTACTGGTACCGATCAGATTGCCATCAATTTCGACTCCCTTCAGCGGAGCCGAGACACTGCCGGTGGCAATGAGGATATTTTTGGCGATCAGTTCGACCGGTTTCGGACCATCGACCTGGACTCGACCCGGTGCCGGAATTCGTCCGTGACCCGTATATCGAGTGATCTTATTCTTGCGGAACAGTCCGTCGATTCCCTTGGTAAGGGTCGAAACGATCTGATCCTTACGACCCATCATCTTCGGAACATCCAGTTTGACACCTTCAACGGTGACACCGAACTCGGAAAGATGGCTTTGAGCCATGCGATAAAGTTCACTCGCTTCGAGAAGTGCCTTGCTGGGGATGCAGCCGACGCGCAGGCAGGTTCCCCCGAGAGCGTTTTCTCGTTCCACACAGGCAACATTCAATCCCAGTTGGGCGGCACGAATTGCCGCGACGTAACCACCCGGACCGGCACCGATAACAACCAGATCATGCTGAGACATACAACAGAATTTCCATCAAGTAACTTGGCTTCAGACATCCAGCAGCAGGCGGACAGGATTTTCAACGCAATCCTTGATTCGCTTCAGGAAGCTGACACCTTCACGCCCGTCGACAATCCGGTGATCGTAGGTCAGGGCGAGATACATCATTGGGCGGATCACAACCTGCCCGTCGCGGGCGACCGGTCGATCCTGAATCGCGTGCATGCCGAGCACACCGCTCTGAGGGGGATTGACGATCGGCGTCGAGAGGAGTGATCCGTAGACACCGCCGTTGCTGATCGTGAATGTCCCGCCAGTCAATTCCTGAGGACTGAGCTGGCCGTTCTGGGCTCGCTTGGCAAAGTCGGCGATGGCCAGTTCGATTTCGGCAAAGCCCATTCGTTCAGCATTCCGCAGCACGGGGACAACCAGTCCCTTCCCACCGCCGATGGCGATACCGATATCGAAGTAGTTGTGATAGACGATCTCACCACCTTGAATTTCGGCATTGATCGCAGGGAACGCCTGCAGAGCGTCGACGGCAGCCTTTACGAAGAACGACATGAAACCAAGCTTGATTCCATAGCGTTCCACGAACGAATCCTGATGCTGCTTTCGCAGGTTCATGATGCCGGACATGTCGACTTCGTTGAACGTCGTCAGCAGCGCGGCCGTGTGTTGAGCTTCCACCAGTCGCTGGGCAATTCGCTTGCGAATGGGGCTCATCGGCTGTCGCTTTTCGGACCGTTCGCCCGTTGCCTTAGTAATGATCGACTTTGGCGGCGCTGCCACAACCGCAGCCGGCTTTGGCTCAGCCGGCTTGGCAGGAGGTGCTGCAGCCACGGAAATCTGTCGCTGAACATCTTCCTTCAAAATGCGACCACCGGGGCCGGATGGCGTGACCTGAGAGGTTGAAATACCATTTTCGGCCATCGCCCGTGCTGCTGCTGGCATGACTCGCGGGGCCGCGGCAGAGGCTGCGGCCGAAGGTGCCGGGGCAGATTCCGACGGGGCACTTGCTGGTGCTGGTGCGGGCGTGTTCGCAGTCACCGACTCGTCGATCAATGCGACGACTTCACCAACGTCTGCGGAATCGCCTGCGTTTTTCAGGATCTTCGCGATAACGCCGCCCGATGGCGAAGCAATCTTTTGTGTGGCCTTATCGCTTTCGACCTCCACGAGATCGTCGCCGACGTTGACCTGATCGCCGACCTGCTTCAACCATTCGACCAGAACAACAGTGGTGATCGATTCGCCAAACCCAGGGACTCTTACTTCAACGGTCATGGAATTGGTACTTCCTCAGTTCAGGGAAAATCCGCCCGCTTGGCGATGATTTATTCTACGGTGTTGTGCTCATCTCATGTCATGGGCGAATCAGTGGTGAACAATCGGCTTCAACGAGGGACCGATTGCTTTGGTCAGGATTACATCCTGCTCGATATCGTGGCTGGTATGCGACCCTGTTGCCGGACTTGCCGAGGCAGGTCGGTATATTCCGTCAAACGGATGGCGGTCAAACAAGGATTGCCCCCAGATGACTCGCAGGAATCGCCAGGCACCCATGTTTTCAGGGTCTTCCTGAACGAAGGTCACAGGAATTCCCTCGGCATAGGCGGACAAGTGTTCGCGGAGTGCCTGCTCTGGAAGCGGATAAAGCTGCTCCAGTCGCAGAATGGCGACGTCTGTACGCTGCAATTCTGTCCTGCGCTTCAACAAGTCGTAATAGACTTTGCCCGAGCAAAGCAGAATTCGCTTGACGCCCGAGGGCGGAACATCGTCGGTATCTGGAATGACTCTCTGGAAAGTCCCCTTCTCCAAGTCACTTAATTGTGACACAGCGGCTTGCAATCGCAACAGTGACTTGGGAGTCATTACGATCAAAGGCTTGCGCCATTTGCGTAAAACCTGTCGACGAAGGACGTGGAAGATCTGGGCAGGAGTCGTCGGGCAGACAACCTGGATATTATCTTCTGCCGCGAGTGCCAGGAATCGCTCCAGCCGAGCACTCGAGTGCTCAGGGCCATTCCCTTCAAAGCCGTGGGGCAAGAGCATGACCAAGCCGCTCAGGCGATTCCACTTGTCTTCCGCACTGACGATAAATTGATCGATGATCACCTGCGCCACGTTGGCGAAGTCACCGAACTGTGCTTC
>CAIWEX010000855.1 GCA_903911795.1 uncultured Schlesneria sp. | reverse complement strand
GGAAAGACAACGGATGGTCTCGCAGTGACAGGCCTGCTGTCTGATAGTCGGCTACCACTTCCTGGGCTGGAGTCATTGTCGGTAGCGTGACACAGGTTTCCTCGTCATCCACTCCCGCGAGCAGAGGCGAGGATTCTCGCGCGGGCATCGCGTCCCAGACCGCCTCACGTCGTGTTGTCTCCAAGGAACGAAACGCATCTGATTTCGCCAGTAGCGACAATTCACTGCGACTTAGTCCTGTTCGTTGTGCGAATTCGGACTGAGAACGAAACAGACCGGACTGCCGAACGGCAACAATGTGTTCCGCTGTCGATTGGCGGAGCCCTCGCAAGACGCGCCATCCCAGTCTGAGAGCAAGAACATCTCCGCTGGGTTCGAGCGTGCAATCCCAGTCGCTCGCATTAGCATCGACCGGTCGAACCGGAACCTGCTGTCGCTGGGCTTCCGAAACCAGTTGGGCCGGAGCGTAAAACCCAAGGGGTTGGCTGTTCAGCAGTGCCGCTGTGAAGGCCGCCGGGTGATAGCACTTTAGCCAAGCCGAGGCATAGACCAGCAGCGCAAAGCTGGCGGCATGGGATTCGGGGAAGCCGTACTCACCAAATCCCTGAATCTGATCGTAAACGCGAATGGCGAATTCTTCGTCATAGCCTCGCGACAGCATTCCTTCCAGCAGCTTCTGGCGAAAGGGTTCCATCACGCCCCGTTTACGCCAGGCCCCCATCGCCCGTCGCAACTGATCGGCTTCTCCGGGAGTGAACCCCGCAGCGACGACGGCTAGTTTCATCGCCTGTTCTTGGAAGATCGGGACTCCCATCGTCTTTTGTAAAACTTCACGGACAGCTTCACTCGGGAACGTCACGGGTTCCTCACCGCTGCGACGGCGCAGGTAGGGATGAACCATGTTCCCCTGGATTGGCCCCGGACGGACGATGGCGACTTCCACAACCAGATCATAGAAGCGGCGTGGCTTCAGGCGGGGAAGCATGCTCATCTGTGCCCGCGATTCGACCTGGAAGACGCCGATCGACTCGGCTCGGCACAACATTTCATAGACCGCAGGATCTTCGGCAGGAACAGTGGCCAGCGTCCATTTTGCCCCGGTGTGCTGTTCCAACAGATCGAACGCTTTGCGGATGGCCGTCAGCATTCCCAGTGCGAGACAATCGATCTTCAGAATTCCCAACGCATCCAGATCGTTCTTATCCCATTCGATGACGGTTCGATTGGCCATCACCGCGTTTTCGATAGGAACCAGCTCACACAACGGCCCCTGGGTGATCACCATGCCGCCGACATGTTGCGACAGATGACGCGGGAACCCCATCAACTGCTCTACCAGCACCACCAGTTGCCGTCCCACCCGTGACGTGGGATCAAAACCGACTTCGCGGAAACGAGCCGCCAGCACATCACCTTCGTGCCGTGAATGCTCCACCGATTTTGCCAGTGCGTCGACTCGATCCAGCGACAATCCCAGAGCCTTGCCAACATCGCGGACGGCCGAACGAGGTCGATAGGTGATCACTTCTGCAGTCATCCCCGCACGCTCGCGCCCATACTTTTCATACAGG
Source organism: uncultured Schlesneria sp. (assembly GCA_903911795.1). Lineage (GTDB taxonomy): Bacteria > Planctomycetota > Planctomycetia > Planctomycetales > Planctomycetaceae > Schlesneria. The sequence goes on along the minus strand of CAIWEX010000855.1, from coordinate 6,381 downwards.
TACTGCAGGACTTCTTCGCGGCGTTCATGTTCGAAATCGACGTCGATATCAGGGGCTTCCCCCCGTTCCTTGCTGATAAAACGTTCGAACAGGACGTCGATGCGATCGGGGTCGACGGACGTGACGCCCAGGCAGAAACAGACGGCCGAGTTCGCAGCAGATCCGCGGCCCTGGCACAGGATCTGTCGACTGCGGGCAAATCGAACGAGATCCCAGACTGTCAGGAAGTAGGCTTCGTAATGCAATTCCTCGATCAGTTTCAGTTCGTGCTCGATCAGTCGTCGCACCTTGTCTGGTAACTCTGCCGGGTAACGTTCCCGCGCTCCGGCCCAGGTCAGGTGAGTCAACCAGCTCAGTGGAGATTGATCGCGAGGGCAAAGCTCTTCGGGGTATTCGTAGCGAAGCTCGTCCAGCGAGAAATGACAACGACTAGCAACCTCGACCGAGCGTGCCACCAGTTCTTCTGCTCCTGGAAATAGCCGTCGCATCTCGTCGGCAGACTTCAAGTACCGCTCACCGTTTGTTTGCCGATGCGCCCCCAGTTCCGCGACAGTGCATCCCAGTCGAACTGCCGTAAGAACATCATGCAGGTACCGTCGAGCGGGTTCGTGATAAAGAACTCCGTTGCTGGCAACGAGTGGCAGTCGAGCCTGATCGCTGACCTGTTGATATCGCTGCAGCATCCAGTTGTCGTGTGGACCGAGATGGAGTTCCGATAGCAAGTAACAACGATCTTCGAATGCCTCGCGCCAGCGAGCCAGTTCCGGCACCTGTTCTTCGGGGGCTTCCCCATCCAGCAGCACGCAGGCCAGCAGATCGGAGCCATGCTGGGCCACGTCGGCGAACGTCAGATGGCATTCCCCTTTGGGAGCTCGACGTTTCCCCACGGTGAGGAGTCGAGCCAGTCGGCCATAGCCAGCACGGTTCGTAGCGAGCAGGATGACGGTCGAGGATTCCTTGGGAACGACTTCCGTACCGATCAACAGCTTTAGATTCAATGGCTTGGCGGCGGCATGGGCACGAACAACCCCAGCCAGACTGTGGCGATCTGTGATGGCGAGTGCGGCATGATTCAAGCCTGCCGCTCGCTGAACCAGTTCATCGGGATGAGATGCAGCCTGCAGGAACGAATAGTTCGTCAGACAATGCAATTCGGCATAGCCAGTTCCACGCACCGATTCCAGCGGGGCGACTGGCAGCGGAGCAGCCCGAATCTTCGAAGCAGGTTGTTCAGGCATTCCGTTGTCTCACACTGCGAGTGAATCATGACGCGCGTTCGGCGCGGGTCTCCCGACCCCGCCGAAAAGCCCGACCGCAGGTCTCCTCTTCAATTCCATGAATGGCAGACATTGGCAGAATCGTCTCCTCTTCCTCTTCTTCACTCTCTTCATACCGCGAACCAAATCACGTCCCCACCTTGGTGGGAATATAGTGATTTGCCAGCTTGGCATAGTCTTCGCGGACGGGGCTGAAGACATCCAGCACAACGGCAGGTCCGTCGACGGCGACTGCCCGATGAGGGACATTCGGTGGAATCAGAAACAGCGATCCTGCTTCGACGGTTCGAGTCTCATCGCCGATCGTCAACTGGACTCGACCGGAAATCAGAATTCCTCCTTGTTCGTGAGGATGGTGATGCAGCGGAACCTCGGCCCCGTCATCCATTTCCAGGTAGGAAAGCATCAGATTCTGGCCAAACGGCGTCCGCATCCGGCATCCGGGGACGGGGGAAATCGGTTCAAATTGGCTGAGGTCAATGAATCCCAAGGGAGAACCTTTCGGAGATGTGGCGACAATTGGTGACGAATTCACGATCATGCTATCGGAAAAGGTCCGTCCGTTCATCTGCGGTTTTCCCTTTCGTGTTCCTCGCCGTCCGTTTACAGTACGGAATCGACGTTTTTTGGAATTCTGTAATCTGGTGGTCTGAAAATGCTTGTCAGTTGGGATTGGTTGAATCAGTACGTGTCGTTGGATGTGTCGGCCGAAGTTCTGGCGGATCGGTTGACGATGACCGGACTGAACCTCGAAGAATGCCGTGATGTCGCGGGCGATACGTGTATTGACTTCGAAGTGACGAGTAATCGGCCCGATTGCCTGGGACACCTCGGGATCGCGCGTGAAGCGGCGGTCGTCTACGACAAGCCCCTGAAGGTTCCTGCGGCGGCTCCCAAGTCTGGCACCACCTCGATTGGACCAGTCACGTCTGTCGTGAATGAATGCCCGGATCTTTGCTCGCAGTACCACGCTCGCGTGATTCGTGGCGTGAAGGTTGGCCCCAGCCCAGCCTGGTTGCAGCGTCGATTGCAAACGGTCGGGATCGCCAGCATCAACAACATCGTCGACATCACGAACTATGTCCTGATGGAATGCGGTCAGCCATTGCATGCCTTCGATATGGATCGGCTGCACGGGCAGCGGATTGTCGTGCGGCGAGCCCGAACCGGGGAAAAGCTGCAAGCGATCGACCACAAGGAATATGCGCTGGCGACTGACATGTGTGTCATCGCCGATGCGGATCGCCCGGTGGCATTGGCCGGGGTGATGGGTGGTGCCGATACGGAAATCACCACCATAACCCGCAACGTGCTGGTCGAAGCCGCTTTGTTTGCACCACTTTCCATTCGCAATACATCGCGCCGACTGAAGCTGCACAGTGATTCGTCCTATCGCTTCGAGCGCGCTTTGGACCCGCACGGTCCCGATTGGGCCAGCCGACGTTGCTGCGAGTTAATTCTCGAACTGGCTGGTGGGGAACTTCTCGAAGGGGCCGTCTTCGCAGGGATCAAGCCACCCGCCGAATGTTCACCCGTCACGCTGCGATTTGCGCAAATCCGGCGAGTGCTGGGGATCGAGATCCCCAGCGACGAGGCTGTTCGGATCCTGGTGGCCCTCGGCCTGACTCTCGTTGGTAAGGCGACTGCAGAAACGGCAACTTTCGTCCCGCCGTTCAATCGCCGAGATCTGTCACGTGAAATCGATCTGATCGAAGAAGTGGCCCGGATCTACGGGTACGACAAACTTCCCACCAACGCCGCTGTCCCCCTCTGCCTGAGCCACAAGTCGCATCATGATCGGGTGATTGATCGTGTTCGAAATACGCTGACAGGTGCCGGATTCTACGAAGCAATCACGGTATCTCTGGTCAGTGAAAAGGAACAAAGTCTGTTCCGACCGCGCGGTGACCTCGCCCCGCTGGCGATCGATCATTCCGATTTCCGTGAAACCAGCTTGCTGCGACAGACCTTGATTCCCAGCCTGCTGGGATCGAGGCGGGCGAATGAACGACGAGGGACCTTCGGAGCTCAATTGTTTGAAATTGCCAGCGTCCACCTGTCCGCCGACAAGTCGCTGCCTCAGTCGCAATCAGAACCGACGATGATCAGTTTTGTCAGTGGCAAGTCGTTTGCTGAGATCAAAGGAGTTGTCCAGGAACTTGCTGCTCGCGTGAATCCGTCGGCCACCGTAATTGCCCGGCCGTCAGCAATCGCACAATTCACGGAAGGTCGTGGCGCAGAACTCTTGTTGAACGGCCAGTTCTGGGGTTGGGTCGGCGAACTGGATCGGACCGTTGCCGATCAACTCGACCTGCGTGATCCGGTCACCGTTGCAGAACTGGATCTGTCAGTGCTGGAGTCGGTGGCGGATCTGGTTCCCAGGTTCAAATCGCTTCCCCAGTATCAGGGGTCCTCACGTGATCTGAACTTTGTTCTCGACGATCCAGTCACATGGAGTGAACTCGATGCTGTCGTCCGCGGAGCGGCTGGATCATTGCTGGAGTCGGTCGGCTTCGGCGGCCAATATCGAGGCAAGCAGATCCCCGAAGGGAAGAAGAGTTACCTCATTACGTTGATGTATCGTTCGGCCGAACGGACATTGACGAGCGAAGAGGTTGACGCAGCCCAGCAATCCGTGATTGCAGCCTGCCAAACACAACTCGGAGCCACACTGCGAGCCTGAAATGAACGCCGCCAGGACGATTTCTAACTTTGGCGGCAATGTCCGCTTTCAACCCACGGGATATTTTGAACCCGGGGATGAAACGGAAGTCATTTCCATCCTGAATCAGCACCGAGGGCAGCAGATTCGTGTTGTGGGAAGCCTTCACGCGTGGAGTGATCTGGTCGTCACCGATGGCATCGTTCTCAATGTCACTCACTTGAATCAAGTCGATCTGCAACCTGATGGAGAATCCACCTGGGTGGGTGCTGGGTGTCAGATCAAGACGGTGCTTGCAGCTTTGAAGAAAGAAGGGCGGACACTTCCTTCGCTTGGCCTGATCACCGAGCAGACCATTGCCGGCGCAACTTCGACAGGAACTCACGGTTCAGGACGGCATTGCCTGTCGCAGTACATTCAGGCCGTTCGTGTGGTACGATTCGATCCCGTAACCGGGGATGCGATGATCGAATTGATCGAAGCGGGGAATGATCTGCGTGCTGCAAAATGTGGACTTGGTAGCCTGGGCGTGATTGTCAGCGTGAAGATTCAATGTCGCCCGTGCTACGGAATCGAAGAGCATTTTCGGGAATATCGGTCGCTCGAACCCGTGCTCCTTGCCGAGGAGCAATTTCCATTACAACAGTTCTTCCTCGCCCCCTGGCGCTGGTCGTATCTGGCTCAACACCGCCGCGAAGTTCCGCTGAAGCGATCACGGTTGGCCGGGCTGTATCGGATCTATTGGTTCCTGAGCATTGATTTAGGATTGCACCTGCTGATTCTGTTTGCTCTGCGAATCGTCCGCAGCAACAGATTCGTGCGATTTCTGTACCGCCACGTGATCGCCAGGACCGTCATTCAGAACTGGAAAGTGACGGATGAATCCTCGGCAATGCTGATCATGGAACATGAACTGTTTCGGCATCTTGAAATCGAGTTGTTTGTGACGCGAGATCGCCTGGAACCTGCTCTGAACTACGTTCGCGAAGTCCTGACGGTGGCAGCAAATCCCTCCGCAGAACGGTCTGCACCATCGCAAGTGAGTTCCAGTCGGGACGGGTTGGAAGCGTTACGAGGTGTGTATTGTCACCACTATCCAATCTGCATTCGGCGAGTCATTTCTGACGACACGCTGATTTCGATGTCGAGCGGTGGAAGTCAGGACTGGTACGCCATCAGCCTGATCAGTTACGCCCGTCCGACGCAGCGGTCTGGCTTTCAGCAAGTCGCCGCGTTTCTGGCGACGACAATGTCCCGGCAATTCGGAGCAAGGCCTCATTGGGGCAAATATTGCCCGTTGCCGGCTGAAGACTTGGTCGGTTTGTATCCAGAATTTGGTGAATTCCGCAGGACCTGCGAAGAACGCGATCCGCAGGGGCGGTTTCGAAATTCCTGGATCACTCAACTGTTTCAGGCGACCTCTGCTGCACGCGAATCTTGAGGTTCGCGCCCACATTGCGCATTCTAGGGACGTACGGAAGTCACTCGCGACGCGTGTTGCGAGTAATTTTTGAACCACGCTCACTTTGTCATCCCGCTCACAGGACTTTTGAGATGCAGTCGGTCCAACTGATTGAACGCCTGATCAACCTTGTTGATCCTGCTGGCAATGTTTTCTTGAACATGTCTGCGGACGACGCTTTGGCGCGGGTGGCGTCAGGTGACCCGGATCAGGTCCGGCAGATTGATGGACAATTCGCCCTGATTCACAAGACGGGCAAAATTGTCAGGATGGCTCGTTCTATCGGCAGGCCGCTCCGGTATTTCATTGCCAAACAACATGCAGGCCCGGTTCTCGTGATTGCCGAACGGATCGACACGATCCTCCAGTGGTTGAAAGGGGAAGGGCTCGATGGACAATTCCACCCCAGCTACACTCGAATGGTCCCGGCACATCATTTGATGGAATTGGCTCTCGTGGGGTGTCCCGATCCGAGCCCGACGTACCACCGGTTCTTCAATCCTCAGCGGAATGTCCTGTCCACGGATCTGAACGAGATCGGCAAGGCGTATATCGGGGCACTCGCCCGTGAACTCAATCAGTGGCTGGATCGAGTGGGACCAAAAGAACCGATCGGAGTCCTGTTTTCTGGCGGCATCGACAGTGGTTCGGTCCTGTTGACGCTTTATCACCTCTTGTTGCAGCGGGGCGAAGCACCACAGCGACTGAAAGCCTTCACGCTGGACGTTGGTGGGGCAGGGGAGGACGCTCGTCAGGCTCAGCGATTCCTGGATGAACTGGACCTGGGATATTTGCTTGAGCGGATCGAAGTGCCGGCCTCGGCGATCTCGGTCGACGAGGCCATTCGGGTTCTCGAAGACTACAAGCCGCTCGATGTGCAGGCTGCGGCCATGACACTCGCTCTTTGTCGAGGAATTCGTGAGCGATATCCAGACTGGAAGTTGCTGGTCGACGGTGATGGCGGGGATGAGAACCTGAAG
>CAIWEX010000854.1 GCA_903911795.1 uncultured Schlesneria sp. | reverse complement strand
TTGGTCGGCCTGTTTGCGCTGGCCCGCGTGTTCATCTCGCTGGCAGCGATTTTGTTTTTTGTGGCTGGCCGTAAGTGCGTTCTCTTCATGAACGCAGGATTGAATTGTGCCTTTGTTTGGCGCGCGTCTCGCCGTCTCGCCCCCCGCCGAAATGTCTCCTCGTTAATTCAGGCCAAGCAATTGGGGAGAATGATGTGGGGCAGAACGATGAAGAATCATGATTCAGATTTCTTCCATCGTTCTGCCCCACATCGTTCTGCCCTCCGAAATGGAATTAACAAGCGGTATGACGGATTGTGATTAGGGAACCAGAGATCCGTCCATCGAGAGAGACTCTTCTTCGCGATTGAAAGACCGACAACATTCACGGTATCGTCTGCACTCAATTCAGACGAGGTGATTCGACCGACTTCAAACCACTCGTCGTCAACATCCGATTTATTGCCTGGATTCAATGGGAACGACATTCATGGACCAATCGACCGAAACTTTTTCGTCAGCCACAACGACGACCGGGCAAGTCGCCAGACGATCTGTGCGTGTGCGGCGATTGATCGTCTCCGCAATCACTCTGACGGTCATGGCAGCTGTCTGTGGACATGCTCTGGGGGTCTTCAAGCCGACGGAAACGAATGTCACTCAGCTTGCGCCCGGGGTCTACTTCCGCAAGATGGAATGGCAGCCGAAATTCATTGGGTGCAATCAGGGCTGGATTGTGTTCGAAGATTTCGTCCTCGTGATTGAAGCGAGCTTTCCGAATCAGGCGGAAGAACTGGTGAAAGAGATTCGCAAGACCACTGACAAGCCGATCAAGTTCGTATTCGACACGCACTGGCATGGAGACCACGCTGACGGAAACCCGATTTTTATCGCTCAGGGAGCCAGTGCAATTGCCTCAGAACAGGCCCGTGAGCAATTCGTTCAGAAAGGGGTTCCCTCCTACGAAAAGCAGAAGCAGGAAAAACCTGACGAGTATGGAAAGCTGAAGTATGGCATCCCTTCGATTTACTTCCCGAAGCGAATGATTATCGAAGATGCGACTCAGCGAGTCGAACTGATCCATTTTGGGCACGGCCACACACCGGGCGACGCAGTGGCTTGGCTGCCGAAACATGGGATTCTGTTTACGGGCGACAGTTGTGTGAACGGTCCATTCAACTACACAGGGGAAAGCAATACGGCCAGTTGGATTGCTGTGCTGACCGAGATGTCCAAGTTACCGATCAAGACGATTTGCCCCGGCCATGGCGAACGAAGTGATAACCTGCTGATTGATCAGCAGCGACGCTATTTCGTGGAACTACGCCAGGCCATTCAGGAGGGGATCAACGCTGGCAAATCACTTGACGAGATCAAGAAGTCCGTCGATCTTCCGTGGTACAAGGAATGGGCGGGCGTGGACGTCAAGGAACGAGCCGAGAACATCGAGCATGTCTACAAGGAGCTGACGCAGAAATAGCCCGCCCTCCGTCGGCGATTTCAATGTGTCAGCGATTTCCTGTCCCTTCAACTCGATTCAACCTCTGGGAACCAAATCGCATGCGACGCCGTTTGCCCGATAACTTCAAACTTACGGCAGTGATTGTTGCGGCATTCCTGATCTTCGTTCAAGGCAATGACTGTTTGAACGCTGCCGACAGGCCGAACGTACTGCTCATCTGTGTTGATGACTTGAAGCCCGTTCTGGGTTGTTACGGCGATCGGATGGTGAAGTCGCCTCACATTGATCGCCTGGCGGCGCGTGGTGTTCGGTTTGATCGAGCCTATTGCAATCAGGCGGTTTGTTCGCCGTCTCGCAACGCGTTGCTCGTCGGTTTGCGGCCGCAATCGCTCGGCATTTATGACTTGGGGACCAACTTCCGCAAGTCCGTCCCCAATGCTGTGACGTTGCCACAGTACTTCAAGCAGCATGGTTATCGAACGGAGGCGATGGGCAAGATCTTCCATGTTGGACATGGCAACAACGAGGACGCCGCATCGTGGAGTGTCCCTCATTTTCAGGCCAAGAGCATTGGGTATGCGTTGAAGGAGAACACGGCACAAGAAACCCGTGAAGGAGCGTTCTTTGCCAATAAAAACCCGGGGGACCTACCCAAGGGGGCTGCGTTCGAGTCCGCTGACGTTGATGATTCGGCCTACGGAGATGGCCGAGTGGCTGATGAAGCGGTGAAACGACTGCGGGCCGCACAGCAGAGACCCGATGAACCATTCTTTCTCGCTGTCGGATTCCTCAAGCCGCACCTTCCATTCTGTGCTCCGAAAAAGTATTGGGACTTGTACGAACCGGCCGGGTTTCAACTGGCCAAACGAACCGAGCCGCCCGAGGGAGCTCCCAGCTATGCACCTCAATTCGGCGGCGAACTGCGCAATTACAAAGACATGCCGGCCAAGGGAGCCATCCCGGATGAAACTCAGCGAACGCTGATCCACGGCTACCATGCTGCCGTCAGTTACATGGATGCCCAGCTTGGTCGAGTGATTGCTACGCTTGACGAAACGGGTCTGGCGAAGAACACGATCATCGTATTGTGGGGTGATCACGGCTGGCATCTGGGTGACCACGGAATGTGGTGCAAGCACACCAACTATGAACAGGCGGCCCGCATCCCACTCGTCGTCATTGCACCGGGGGTTGCTCCCGCCAATCATTCGACGACAGCCTTGGTCGAGTCTGTCGATATCTACCCCACGTTGTGCGATCTCGCGGGGCTTCCGGCGCCCAAAGGAGTCAACGATCGCAACCTCGACGGCACAAGCTTCGCCAGGATTCTGCGAGATCTCAATGCGTCAAAAGAAGCGACCGGCACGAAGGAATCGATCATCCATGTCTATCCGCGTAACGGGTTGCTCGGTCGAGCCATCCGGACCTCACGATATCGACTGGTCGAATGGAAGAAGCCAGGTGCACCAGTCGATACTGCCGAGTTTGAACTGTATGACTACGAAACCGATCCCCTCGAATCCAGGAATCTGGCAAAGTCTCAACCAGAAGTCGTCGTCCAACTGCAAAGGATTCTCGCTCAACATCCTGAAGCGAGGCCCCAATTGACCGCCGAATCCAAGGCCGCCGCGTCAAATTCAACGACGGATCGACAGGCTCTCTTTGATAAGAAGGACAAGAACAAAGACGGTCAACTGACCCGTGAGGAGTTCCTGGCGGGCCAGCCTGACCCGGACAAAGCCCCCGCCCGCTTCGTCAAATTCGACTCCAACAACGACAGCGTACTGAGCCGTGATGAGTTTGTTCACCAGGGTGCAAAGCTGAAGTAACGAATGGCACAGCGGGCTTTTCAGGTTCAAGCGACCGTTTGCCGACGAAAGAGATAGACAACTCCAGCGGCCAGAATCAGGAGTTGATAAGCCGCAACAGCACCGCGAATTCCCTTGGGAGTCGGAACATACGCGTGCTCTTCTCCGTCACTGTCGACCTCGATGTACTTTCGCTCGTTCTCGTCGAAAATCAACCCGGCAGGAAACTTTGGTGCGAAAATCTCATCAGGAATTCCCGTATTTACAGCTACGTCTGTCACTTCTGATTCTTTGGTAAGGAATAACTCCAATTCGTTCGTCCGCGAATTCGGGTTGGTAGGGATCTGTTGAAAAGCGCGATGCGTGATCTGCTTCGGATAGGCCAACGGACCGGCATCGATCCAGCCATTGGCGGTGATTTCACTGCGCAATTGCAGTAGTCCGTCTGCCGTGACGTATTCAATCACGACGACGACAGGCCAGTATTGTCGAGTGGCATTGATGGTGACCCGATATCTTGTCGTTGTGACGCCAGTTGTTGCAAGGGGCGATGAACCAGGTGCCGGATTCGTGAATGAAAGATCAATGAACTCCTCATCGGATTCGCTACGAGCCACGATGGAGACTGCCCCGGCCTGTTCGAGGAGGGTAATGAGATCCGTTCCACCAATCGCCATGAGTGACTCTGGACGCTGGAAGGGAGGGACAACGGCCGACTGCGTCGTCAACGACCGGTGCGAGGCGCGGGGATGCCCTGCCGTAAAATGACGCTGTATTGCCCCATCAAATGCAACCGTGGTGATCGCCGTTCCCGTGGAATCAAGCTCAGACCATGCCCGACAGGGAAGCCGCTCAAAGAGTTCAAATTGCTTACGTTCGTTGCGAGCGGGTTCGGTGGGAGTCACCCGCACCCCTTGATGGCTCATCGTCGCACGATAGTAGTTGAAGTAAGCATCCGTACGTTGCTCATCGGTCGATACTCGCAGTTTCATGTCGTGAACCAAGGCTTCTCGCTGACGGATGCCATCAATGACCGCTGTCAAGGACGGTTCGGCACCCATGACATTTGCGGGACTCAGCAAGCCGCAGAGAACCAACGCCACGATTGTTGGTACTCGATGACTGAATCTGCGTGATGGGCTCAATGTCCGACACCCCAGTAGTGTCGCACTGACAGTGACCAGCAATACGAACCCGTACACGATTAGGTAACCTTGGTTCATCAAATCAACTGGGTTGCCTCGTTGCTCAAGTCCATCCAGACGGTTGTAAACATCGAGCATCGACAATTTCTCCGTCGTCGGAATCGACATCAGGATGGAATCTAACACGTAAAAGAAAATCAGGGCCACAATTGCTGCGGGAACCGGACGCCGGATTCGACTGATTGCAGCCACTGCGGTGGCATACATCACGATGTGAATCAGCGGAATGCAGGCAAAGTAGGCGATTCCAATACGTTTGGTGCTGAACGGCAGGCTCATTGCGATCACTGCAGGAATCATGTCGAGAGTGATGATCACCGCCAGCAGTCCGACGACAAACTTTGTCCAGAACCACGATCCAGGTGTGATCGGGCGAGACCGCCAGAACTGTTCCAGTCCAGGCTTTAACTCAGGTGAAAAGATTGCGACAGCCACAATCACTCCCCAGAGTCCCCCGACAAACCAGGTGGTGGAAGGGAGTTCTCCCGCCAGGCGCGTCAGAAATGAGGAATGTCCCTGTCCCGGAAATTCTCCCATTCCAACCAGAGTGATCAGAATTGCCATCAGCAATCCCGCCAGGCTGAGTGGCACGGACTGACGAGCGTCGAGCCAGGTGAGAGCTGCCAGACGATTGGGAAATCGAAGCGGCAATCGTGAAATCAGTCCCGGCAGTTTGATGCGAGGAGTCCATCGCAAGGCACGATTATTCGCTCGAACTGCCGATTCCGAACGGCGGCCGTACAACCTTGTAAACCAGGCGGCCAGAAGCCACGTGATGAAGAGATTGATCAGGACGGGCCCCAAGATCAAAGGTGCCAGTTCCAGATCTGTATAGGTGGAACCGTCAATTTCCTGGTAACCCCAGTTGATCGCCAGTGACTGTGGCAGCAGGGCACCGATCCAGTCCGCAATCAGAAATAGCCCGAGCCGTTCGAGTGACGGTCGGATTGGGGTCAGCGACAAGACCCCGAGAAAGCCAATGGCACCGAGCAGCCCCACAGAACCTTCTGATCGGCAACGGGTTCCCAGCAGGGAAAGGAGCGTCACAAAATGGAGGACCAAGGCAATCGCGACGGCGGTGACCGTCCAAAGAAATCCGATCGCTTCCAACCGGGAAAGGCTCGGCCGATCGGGAAGTCGCGTCACTGCTGATCGAAGGCCCGCCTGTTCGACAATACCGAACGCGAGCAACAATGTGATGACCGTTGCGCCAACGAGAATCGGGATCAACAGGCTGCCCCAGGCTCCGAGCAGTCGCGCCCACGCGACCGTCGACAAGCGAACGGGCAGGGACTGCGAGAACTTGATTGTCCGTTGCGAGTATTCGCCAGAGACGGTCGACATTGCCAACAGTATCGCCGAAATGCAGCCGAAAATCAGAGCTGTTGAGTGGAATGACGCGACAAGAGCACGTGTCTTGTATTCCAGTTCATAGGCGATGCTGTAGCCAAGAAACACGAGAAACATCGTCGTTCCCTGTTGAAACATCCGACGCCGCTCGGACCATTCTTTGCTTAACAAACTACGGAATTCAGGTGACATAACTGGTCTCGTTGATTCAAGGAATGCCCAGCGAAACAGCCAAGGTGATTTCGAATTCGAGTCTCACGCAGATGCCCATGCCTGCGGACGACCAATCACGCAGGCTTCGAAGATGTCATCGAGTGTCATGCCTGTCGCCTGTGCTGCGTGGCCAGAGGCTGCGAGCTCTTCCAAAAACCTGGGAGCACCGTCGACGATCACTTCCCAAGTCTCGCCGTGCCGACGTGCATCAAGCAGGCCTGCTGGTGCAGAGGTTCGTCGAACGATTTCATGGGGCAGGACCATCCGTTGAATTTCCGCTCGCAATGATTCCGTAGGTCCTTGCCGAATAATGCGCCCTCGATCCAGAATCGCCACGACATCTGCAACGGCCTCGACTTCATCCAGGAGATGTGAACTATAAATCACTGTTCGCCCTTCGGCCTGCAGGTGCTCCACCAGGTCGCGATTGAATTCCTTACGCGACACCGGGTCGAGTCCCAACGCGGGATCGTCGAGGATGGCCACTTCTGGAGCGTGTGCGAGGGCCACTGCCAGGCCAAGTTTGACGGTCTGCCCCTTCGACAGTCGCTCGATTCGGGTCAGTCGAGGGATTTCAAACCGATCGAGATACTGATCGGCGAGTCGTGAATTCCATTTGGGATAGAACGGTTCGAGGAACCTGCACAGTTCGGTTGCGGTCATCCAGTCGTACATCGACTGATCTTCCGCGAGATAGCCGACTCGCCGCCTCAGTTCAATGGGATCGGTTGCCGGGTCGCATCCTGCGACCCGAATCACGCCCGAGTCACACGGGAGCAACCCGAGTAACGTTCGGATCATCGTGGTCTTTCCCACGCCATTTCGGCCGAGCAAGGCAAACGTTTGCCCGCGAGGAACTTCGAATGAAACATCATCCAGAACAATCTGTGACCCGAAAGCCTTCCGAAGATTCTGAACAGACACGGCGATGTCACTCATGATCAATTTTTCCTCGATGGCACGAAACGATCAGGATCTACAGGGTTAACAGTCAGATCATTGCTGGGATTTACGAGCGGTCGCTAACGCGGATGTCAACAGCGCCCGGAGTTCGGCATCCGTGAAACCGAGCATCACGCCACGCTGGATTAATGCATCGAATTCGAGGCCAAACTTGTCACGTTGAGCCGACAGTTCGGAGCGAGATTCCGTCCGCCGGGGAGAGACATACGTTCCGTCACCATGCCGCAACTCGATCAACCCTTCGGCTGCCAGTCGTTCGTAGATACGGAACACCGTGTTGACGTTGACCGCCAACTGCTGTGCCAACTCGCGCACGGACGGAAGCTTTTCGCCAGCCACGAGGGTGCCCGAAAGGCACTGCGAACGCAGTTGCTCGGCGATCTGCCGCGAAATCGGTATCGAAGATCCACGTTCAATATGCACAAACATGAGTCACCCCCGAAAGTGTACACAGAACTATAACAGTGTTCACAGGAATGTCAATGGAATATTCGTATTGCCGACCGGCGTATTGACGACGTCCGTCCGCTTGCTAACCTGATAGTGCCGTCGCATCTCCTCAGTAACCAACAGATTGCTGTCAATGTGCGATGTGATCCGGCCCAGTTGCCATGTTCAGGTTGGGAAAACGAAAATGACTTACCGCCCACATTCGTTGGTAATGCTGCTCGCTCTGATGGGGCAGGCCGCCGAGTTTCATACCGTCGCAATTGCCGAAGACAAACCCACGGTCGATGTCGGGAATGAACCGACTCCGCTGAACAAGAGCGGTACAGTGCTGGTCGACTTCAAAGGGAAGCGACTTCTCATCAAGTCTGAAGTCGTCCTGCGCGAGGGGATGCTGGAAATGCTTGCCTGCCTGAAGCAGACAAAAGAGCATGAATCCGTCCTGTCAGTCGATGCGAAAGCTCAGCTGGTTCATGCCGGTCTGATTGCACTGGGAGCAGAAGTTGGCAGTCCCGCGAAATTCGTTCCTGAATACAAACCTGCGACGGGACAGCCGGTCGATGTTTTTGTGACATGGACCGACACGAAAGGAAAGCTGCAGCGGGTTCCGGCTCAATCCTGGGTCCGCCACGCGACTCGCCGTTATTTCAGCCAGAAGCTGGAAGTGTTTCCCAAAGGTCTGAAGCTTCCGACGGAGCCAGATCTGAAGTGGGACGAGAAGCATCGCGAACTTCTCTGGTACGGAACCATGTCCACTGCCGATCGCGATACGCTGCTGAAGCTGACAACGGACACCGGTTTTCGAAATGCAATCAAGACCATCTTCGATCAATCACAGGTCCGCCAGATGGAGGCCCGCTGGGTGTTTGCCGGGAGCGGATTTAATACCGATGCTGCGACGGGCGAGAAATATTATCTGGCCGAGAGTGGCGAATTGATTTGCGTTGCAAACTTTGCCACGGCCACCGTCGACCTGGCTGTCGAAAGCAGTGCGACAAACGACGGTTTGATGTTTGAAGCCTACACCGAGCGGATTCCCCCCGTCGGCACAAAAGTCACCATCGAACTCGTGCCGGTTTTCAAAACGACCAAATAGGTGAGCCGCATTCAGCCCGGTGGAATCGCTCGTTTCAAATCGTGACAGGCGCTTGCCAAAGTTGAAACCGGACGCGATCACGTTCCGGCTGATGCTTCGCCCCCCAAACCATGCTGCTACGGGGTTGGAGCCGTGTGTTCCGTACTAATCCTCGTTCTTCCCGTCGTCGCTCATTTTGACGATCTTGGGATCGAACCGACCGACAACTTCGACCAGATCTTCCTGAGCGGCCATCACTTCCATGATGTCCTTGTAGACATACGGAACTTCGTCCGATCCGGCCGAGAGAACGCTGATCCCTTTTTGCTCAAGGGCCTTTTGAACCGCGCGGAAGTTGTATTTCTCGCGTGCCGCAGTGCGACTCATACGCCGCCCGGCACCGTGCGATGCCGATTCCAGTGATGCGGCGTTCCCCTTTCCACGGACGATGAACGCGGGATCAGCCATCGATCCTGGGATAACCCCCAGAACTCCTGCCCCGGCTGGCGTCGCTCCCTTGCGATGGACGATCACGTCTTTTCCGCCATGTTGTTCTTTCCATGCGAAGTTGTGATGGTTCTCCACCCCTGAAATGATGCGAGCCCCCAGCAGCTTTGAGACCAGCCGGTGGATGACGTGATGATTCGCGGCGGCATAGTCCCCCATCAGGTTCATTGCAGCCCAATATTCCTGTCCAGCCGCGTCATCCATGCTGAGCCAGGCGAGACGACCGACATCTTCATACTGTTTTGGCAGTCGGCCGCGCGCGATGCTGCTGTACGTATCGCAAACGGCGGCCCCTGTCCCACGACTTCCACTGTGACTCAACAGAGCCACGTATTCGCCCGCGTCCAGATTCAGGTCTTCGGCACGTTCCGTCAAAGTCAGCACGCCAAATTCCACAAAATGGTTCCCCGAACCAGACGTACCGAGTTGTTTCCAGGCCTTGTCCTTATATTCTCGAGTGACTCGGCAAACACTCCAGTCCTGATCCATCACCGCGTGATCCTGTGGACGTTCATGGACCGAGCCGATCCCAAATCGCGTCCCGTTCAACAGCGCCGTCTTGAACCGATGAAAGTTGTCGGTCAATTGAATGGGAGGGACATCCAGGACAGACAACTTCATGCGACAGGCAATGTCGACACCGACAGCATAGGGAACCACGGCGTTCTCTAACGCCAGGACGCCGCCGATTGGTAGACCATATCCCACATGAGCGTCCGGCATGAGAGCGGCACCGACTGCCATTGGTAATGCGCAGGCCTGACGCATTTGTGCCTGGCATGCCACATCGATATCTGTCCCCCACTGCTGATAGGAAATGGGCTCCGGTCGCGTGAAGTTGGCCGCATCCATCAACTGCTGCGCCAATTCATTGAAGTACGGGTCTTCGACGTAATCGGACGGAGCGTCGAGGACTTTGCCGATTCGATCCTTGATCTGCTTGCCTCGCAAATCACCTGCGGCAGCGAGCTGAATCCCTTGAATCGCTGAGTGAATACAGTCGTCGGGGACACCCAGCTTGCGAAGTTGCGTCGTGTTCATCGAGATTCCGTTGATTACCCTTGTTGTTCATTCACTGCCGAATTACGGCAGTCCGTTGACCTTGCGGATCACCCATTCTGCGGTCATCAGGACGCAGAGCAGGACCAGCCATGGCCAGCGGTCCCACAGCGGGGCTTCTTCATACCTTGTCATGTTTCCATCAAATGTCTTGAACATCCGCGGCAACTCGTGCAGTTGATCGGGAAGAAAAAGCCGTCCACCGCTCACATCAGCGATTTGAGTAAGGAGGTCGCGATTCGCAGAAAGTTCGCTCAATTCCTGACTCGGCCTGTCATGAACGTAAACCGTCGCTTCGACAGCCTTTTTTCCCAGGTCTGCGTTCTCGGTTGTCAGCGCGACTCGATATTCTCCCGCAGGAAGCGAGACCGCCTTTCCCTGATGCAGCAAGGGATTTCCGGCAATGGGGGTTAGCAGAACCGACGAAAATGATTTTCCTGGGGGATCACCGGTTCGAAAGAATTCGGCTCGGGCTTTTAATCCCGGGTACTTCTGCAGAAATTGGGCGACCCAGCGAGCTCGCAGAACGGCATCCTGCCCCAGTTCGATATCAGGTCTTTCGGGACCGAACCGGACAAATTCGTTTCCCGCCATCACCTTGTTTGCAGCAGCCCAGCGAGCCAGTTGCCCCCAGAACCGGTGGTGATACTGGTCCCCTACCCGATGCCGCCAGCGCCACGTCCCATCGAACCCCATCCACAAGACCTGCCCTGAACCAAGGTGATGGTGCACGATCAGTCCGTGCTTCCGATCGGCTTGCAGCGGATCAGCCATTTCCGGTGGAATCACTGTCGTGGCCCAGACCGTCGACGCTGGCTTGGGGTCTCCCAGCAGAGACCACAATTGGCCGGGAAGTGCTTTCCAGATGGCATGATTTTCAATCGGATCGGCAGCAAACTGAAACATGGCCTGTTGCTCACCATCGATCGTCAACTGAATCGGCAGACCTCGTCGTGACGGCGGTCCTTCGGCGGATCGATCGTTCAGATTCAATGGCCTAACGTTGGTCAGCGGCAATAACTGATCGAGGATCGGCGACTGATAGGCCTGCGGCATCCACCGCTTTCCAGCCACAATGACAAGTGTCCCGCCGTTCGAAACATAATCATGCAGCCAGGGAAGAATCTTTTCGAGGTGAAACGGGGCAACATCACCCAGGATGATCAGGTCCAGGTCTGCCAGCGGCGAATTTGAAAAGTCCTTTGCATCTGCGGGGAGTTCCAATTGCTGGGGAAAGAATGGCTCGGGTAGCAGTCCCATAAACGGCTGCTCAAAAAGTACGCGTTTGAATTCCACGCGTTCATCACGTGACATCGCCGCGTCGAGGTACCGGAATTCCCAGCGAGAATCCCCTTCCAGCAGCAACACTTTGGCTCGGTCATCGACGACCGTTAACGCAAACGAGCGGCTGTTGTTATCCTCCCGAGTTTCTCCCTCGAGTACTGGCGTCCGGACAACGTATGATTTGCGGCCCGTTTCGTTGGCATCGAGATCAAACTCCACGCTGATCGATGGTCCGGCAACGACGACAGACTTCTTGATAATCCCCATCGGGTCATTTTCTGGAACGAGTTCGATTTCCAGTGTTTTCCCTTCGAAACCGACCGTATTCAATGTCACCTTCAGTTGCGGATGATCACCCTTGTAGACGGTCTGCGGATGCTCCAGTGTGGCAATCGAAATGTCCTTGGGGCGAAATGTCGATCCCAGCATCACGGGATAGACAGGGACGTCGGCCGCTTTCAGGGAGGCGGCGAGTGGTGCCAGCCCTTTGCCCGAATGGTCGCGCCCTTCGGTAAACAGGATCAGCCCCATGACCGATTCGCCCGGACCGGAACTGCCCGACTGCAATGTTTGCGATAAATCCGTTGTCCCCGTCAACAGGCTGGTCGAAGGGGTCGCGACGAGTTTCTCCAGTTGTTCCCGTTCCACCGCCTCGGTCTTTCCGGCGAAGGCGAATAGCTCAATCCGGGCGAGGTTTTTGAGTTCATCCAGGAGCGGTTGGGGAACGGTCGTCAGTAACCGGCGGGCGATTTCCTTGCGAGGAAGCTGATCGATTTCACGAAAGATCGCCAGCAACTGATCACGCCTCGACTTTTCCAAAGCGGCCCGACGGTCATCATCTGCCGTTTCGTTCGGATCAACCCACTCCGGCTCACGCCGTTCCTCGAAAGCCTGCTGCCAGCGATCCAGACGGGCATTGGTTGCTTCGTTTCCGATCATCCCCAGCCCACGTGCCCATCGTAATTTTTCCGCTCGCATCGCATGGACATCTGTCGTCCCCATGCTTTCGGAAAGATCGATCCCGATCAGAATCTTACCGGTTCGCTTCTGGTCCAGCGTCCAGCTCAGAACTGGTTGCAGAAGCGTCATGAGCACGACCGCGAGAACGGAGATTCTTAACGCCAGCAACCAGTTTCCGACCGACCGTGACACCAGTTGCCGTTCGTACCGGAGCAACAGGACGATCACCGCCAGGGTCAAGCCGACCGCCCCGAGGTGCATGCACAGCACCAGGGTGGAGTCGGCTCCCTGAAAAACGAGATGGCGGGTCATCGGGGACATGAATCAACTGCCGTAGGTCTACAGATCAAAACGAAGCTGTTAAGTGCCGATTGTAACGAGATTGACGAACAACACACTTGAGCACGTCGCCGAAAAGCCACGGATCCGCCGAATCTCGTCCGATTGTGACGTAGACTCCAGCAGTGGCAATCCAGATTCCGTGGAAAGAATTTCAGCCTTCAAAATCAGGGTTTCAAGGGTATGAGTCAATCGGCGTCCATCGAATGGTGGAATAAGTCTCTGGATGAAGTCGGCATTCACAGCATGGACAAACTGGTCGCAGCCGACGACGCTTGGAGTTCCGTATTGCAGTCAGGTCGCGACGACCTGGCGCGTGCGATCACTATTACCGGGATGAAATGTGGCAAAGATCGGACGGCAGTGGAAGTTGGCTGTGGTCTGGGACGAATGTCCACGGCCCTGGCGGATCAGTTTGGCGAGGTCGTCGGTATCGACATTGCCCCGCGTTTGATTGAAGAAGCACGTCGTCGAAATGAACTGAGCAATGTCAGCTTTGAAGTTGCAGACGGAATCCATCTTCGACCCGCCAGCATCGAACAATGCGACACCCTGTTTTCCTACGAAGTTTTTTACTACATCGATAAACCTGCACTGACGACCTATTTCCAGGATGCGTTCGCACTCCTTCGCTCGGGGGGGGAGTTTGTTTTCCAGTTGAATCTGGAGCCCGTACGACGGAAGACGCGACTCAGCTTTCTGCTGCGACGAATGCTGTATGCCTGCGGGATCAAACAATGGCGAGGTTGGCCGACGGGAGCGGGATATCGCCGTTATTACCACTCGCCCGACTGGCTGCGAAACACGCTGACACGTATTGGATTCCGGGTGGACAAGATCACTGGTCCAACCGCTCGGCAGACATGGATCATCGCATCAAGACCGTGAACGAACGACATCACCCCACGTAAATTCAATCCATTGAAGGCTCCACTGAGACAAACTCGACGGGGCCTGAATTCACGAAAGATCCACGGCGACACCTGTCGCCAACGATTGCCCGTAACTAAGAAAAATCCGCGATGCCTTCCTTTGGGTCAGTCACACGTAATGTCCTTGCCAGTTGGGGGACTCATGCCTCAAACATCGTGATCGGGTTCTTTCTGACCCGATACACGCTGGATGTGCTGGGTGTGTCAACGTACGGAAGCTGGCTGCTGATCAATTCGATTGCCAGTTATTCCGCGCTGCTGTATTGCGGCATGGGAGAGACGATTTCGCGGTACGTGGCCAAGTACCACTCGGAAGGAAATCCTCACCGGGTGAATCAGGTCATCACGTTTGTACTGTCGATTTATCTCGGCATGGGGAGCGTCGCGTTCCTCGTCGCGTGCGGATTGAGCATGACAGCCGGATGGTGGGGGGGATGGGAAGGTAATGAACTGCTGGAGGCCCAGATCACGATTCTTGTGCTGGGAGTCAACGTAGCAGTGGGGATGGCAGGGAGCGTGTTTGGCGGCGTACTGCATGGTTTGCGGCGGTTTGACATGGAGCGCGGCATCGGATTTTCGTTCGACCTTGTCCGACTGGCGCTATTCCTGGCATTCCTGAGTGATCAGTATGGGCTCGTCACGATCGCCCTGATTTACCTGGTTGTGGCTCTCGGTGAAAACCTGTCATACATCATCCTCGCCCGCAGAATTCTGCCAACACTTTCCGTAGGACCGTCGCTGCTGCACCGGGAAGTCGTCCGTGAATGCGGTAAGTTCAGTTCCATGTCGTTTTTAAATGTCGTTGCCAGCCAGATGATCAATGCGACGGACACCATTACGATTGGATTAATGCTGGGAAAAGAAGCGATTGTTCCCTATTACTTTGGTTTGAGGCTGACCCAATTTGCCAAGCAACCGATCGACAAGATCGCCCACATCTGCATGCCAACCGCCGGCGCACTGCAGGGAAAACTGGATCTTGCCCGCAGAAATCGATTTCTGATCAAGACCTTGGGGATCGTCTTGCTGTTGACCGGGGGCGCATTTATTGGCGCCTGGTTCTTCGCGGTGGATGTACTGAAACTTTGGGTCGGGAACAAGTTGACAGCGGAACATCTGGCTCTTTCACATCGCATCCTGATGATTCTTCTGGGAGCTCAATTGATTGCACTCCCCTGCGGAATCTTACGAGCCTTCTTGTTTGGTAGCGGAAATGTTCGTGTCCCAGCGCTGATTTATCTGGGCGAAGCGGTCTGCAATCTCGCTCTCAGTATTACGCTCTGCCTGTGGTTCGGTATTGAAGGGGTGGCTTGGGGAACGACAATCCCGGTCATTCTGTTTGAACTTTGTTTACTCGTTCCGTATGCAATCAGGCACTTGCAGGTCAGCGTGCGTCGGATCGTGGAAGAGTCGATCATTCCGCAGTCGATACCGCTGCTGGCACTGCTGGCATTTTCGATGACGGTGTCGAAGTATTCCTGGAGCCACGGTGACTGGCGGGCATTGATCGCGGTGACAATCAGTGGTGCTTTGATCCTTGGAACGGCACTCTGGATGCGCAAGAAGTTCGACAATCGAATCCTGGCCACGCAATAGATTTGTGTCGGATACAGCCTCAGGGCTGCGAATTCACATCCCATACCGGCAACGCTCTGAAGCATTCTGCAGGCCAGAATTCGGGTTTCCATAATTGGAGGCGATGGGGCGTCTCGCGAATCGGTGACGATCGTTAAATCAATTTCGGAAGGGCAGAACGATGTGGGGCCGGACGGTAAAAGATCTCTGAATCAGGACTCTTCATCGTTCTGCCCCACATCATTCTGCCCAAGCCTGACTTTCATGAAATTGGAGAAACCTTCGAACGGTCGATTCGGCGGGAACGATTCTCAGGCGAATCGGTCTCTGAATTGACCGCGTGGTCGATTCACTCGGGCTCCCTTCCATCGTTTCTGCACATCGCAGGCAATTTCGCGAGTCTGCGGTTCGAAAAGAATTACGAGGAAGCCAGACCTGCGGGGATCTTGCTCCCTTGCGTGAAAGCGCGTAGACTTCGACGTGTCAAATGGTTGGGTGAATCTTCAGCATTAAATGCATTCATCCTCTCTCGTTCGACACAGCCGTGTGGCGACGATCGCTGCAAGCTTTTCGCGAAGGGAAACGACGATGCTCAGGCGTGGTTGGTTTTTGGCGCTGGTGATGGTTCTCGGTTTTGCACTCCCTGCCCCGCAACGGGTTCAGGCAGCCAGCGAAGATGAGTACTTCGAACTGATGAAACTGTTCGTCGACTCATTCGAGCAGATCGACCGCAACTTCGTCGAGAAGGTCGACCGTCGTGAACTTGTCGAAGCGGCCATGCGAGGCATGGTGATGAAGCTCGACCCGTATTCCTCGTACATCGAACCGACCGAACTTAAGCAGTTCAACGAAACGGTTGAACAGGAATTTGGCGGGATCGGCATTCAAGTGACGATTGAACCCAAGACGCGTCAACTGATGGTGATGACCCCCATTCCTGGAACACCAGCCTACAAAGCCGGCATTCGGGCAGGCGATCACATCCTCGAAATCGATGAAAAGCCCACCGCAGATTTCGTGGCAGGCCGCGAAATGGATACCGCCGTCAAGCTGATGCGTGGCAAACCGGGCGTGGTTGTCAAAGTCAAGATTCAGCATGCTGGTGCCACCGAAGCCGAAACACTGGATATCGTGCGAGCGGTCATCAAGACCCCGACTGTGCTTGGAGACCACTACGACTCCATGGGGAACTGGTCGTTTCTGATGGAGGGCGAGGACAAAATTGGCTACATCCGTCTGACCAGCTTTGGACGTAACAGCACCGAAGAAGTTCGTGATGCCCTGGAAGCCTTGAAGAAAGAGGGGATGAAAGGGCTGATTCTGGATCTGCGATTCAATCCCGGCGGACTGCTGACGGCAGCCACAGCGATTTCCGACTTCTTCGTGGAAAGTGGCGTGATCGTCAGCACGAAAGGACGGAACACGGAAGAACAAGTCGTCAAAGCCAAGCGAGCCGGAACGTACTCGGGATTTCCCATGGTTGTTGTCGTGAATCGATTCAGTGCATCAGCCAGTGAAATCGTCAGTGCCTGTCTGCAGGATCACAAGCGAGCAATCATCGTCGGCGAACGAACCTGGGGAAAAGGGAGCGTTCAGAACGTCATCGAACTGGAAGGTGGCAAGAGCGCACTGAAGCTGACAACAGCCAGTTACCATCGTCCCAGCGGGAAGAACATCCATCGATTGCCGAAAGCGACCGAAAAGGACGAATGGGGTGTCATGCCGGACGAAGGTTTCGAAGTGAAAATGTCGACCGAAGAAATTGGCAAACTTTTTGATGCTCGTCGTGAACGGGAAGTTCTGCGAAACGGTGAAGCCCCGAAATCCACATTCGTTGATGCGCAGTTAAACAAGGGACTGGGTTGGCTGAAGGAGCAACTGGCAGAAAAGAAGCCTGATGCCGAAAAGCCAGACAATGACAAAAAGGAAGAGAAGCCAGAAGCCAAGAAAGAAGGGGCGGCTCTCGACGTAAATCCCGGTCGATACTTTGTCGACGCGTTGCTCGAATGGTTTGCGGTACAACCCGGACGAGTCGTCCGGACCCTCTAATTCATGTGTGGGATCTCGGTGGGAAGCGATTGAGCGACGTGGTCGAGTCGATCTGCAGCTCGCATGACGAAACAAACGCATTAGTTCTGTGAGTGGCATTTGAGCAGCGATAGACCACGACAACTTTTGCTGGCACTCGAGTCGTCGTGCGATGAAACTGCCGCGGCGGTCATTGATCGCCAGCGAAAAGTTCTGTCCAGCGTCGTCGCTACGCAGCATGAACTCCATGAGCGGTTCGGTGGTGTTGTTCCGGAGATTGCGTCTCGAGCGCACGTTGAGCGAATTCTGCCCGTCATTGATGAAGCGATTCGCCAGGCGGGAACGACACTCTCTGAAATCGATGCCATCGCAGTAGCGACTAACCCGGGACTCGTCGGATCGCTGCTGGTCGGTTTGACTGCAGCAAAAACGCTGGCCATGGTGCTGGATGTTCCGTTGCTGGCGGTGAATCATATCGAAGCTCATCTTTACGCCTGCCAGATTGCTGCCGGTCGAAATGTCTTTCCGGCGGTGGGACTGGTCGTCAGCGGCGGCCATACCAACCTGTACGACTGCCGATCGCCCGTTGAATTTGAGTTGCTTGGCTCAACGACGGATGACGCAGCCGGAGAAGCGTTTGACAAGGTCGCGCAGGTTTTGGGACTGGATTATCCAGGTGGCCCGCTGATTGAAAAAATCGCGGCGAAGGGCGACCCCAAGGCCATCGCATTCCCACGCACGTTTTTGAAGGACGAGCGACTCGATTTCAGCTTCAGTGGTCTGAAGACTGCAGTGCTGTACGCCGCACGCGGAACCCCAGGATCGCGAACACCACCGGTACCGCTGACAGAACAGCGGATCGCAGATCTGGCCGCCAGCTTCCAGGCGGCGGTGATTGACGTGCTTGTTGGCAAATGCGAGCAGGCACTGCTCAAGGCAAATCGCTCCACACTGCTGGTCGGCGGCGGTGTTGCTGCCAACTCCGTATTTCGCAATCGCCTCACCGAGATGGCCGATCGATTGTCTGTGGAACTGATCATTGCCCCGCGGGAATACTGTACTGACAATGCTGCCATGGGGGCGATCGGTTGGGAACTTCTGGACCGTGGAGTTTTTTCGCCACTGGATGTCGATGTCACTCCGGGACTCGTGCGGAAGCAGCGATAGGCCGCTTTCAGACGGGTGGCTTCAGGCCACGATAACTCAGGTCCAGAATCTCCATCGGATGGGCCACCCAGATCCGGCTTTTGGCTTGTCGGAGCGCCGCTTGAATCTGCAGCGAACATCCGGCGTTCCCATTGATGACCGCCTGAGCCCCGGTGGACAGAATATTTTTCAACTTGCGATCTGCCAGCCGATCCGCCATTTCAGACTCCGTCAGGTTGTAACTTCCTGCGGCCCCACAACAGATTTCAGACTCGGGAAGCGGAACAATTTTCAGACCGGGAACGAGCGATAACAGATCGCGAGGCTGTTCGCGAATCTTCTGGGCATGACAGAGATGGCAGGCATCGTGATAGGTCGCTGTCAGTGGAATCTCACCCTTGGGGGCGATCGGGCCAAGTTCCGCCAGGAACTCAGACACATCTTTGACTTTTCCCGCAAACTGATCGAGCGACTTACGCAATAACTGGTCCTGCTTTGCCAGTTCCTCACCCATGTGGCCGTAGTCTTTCAACATCGAACCGCATCCGGCAACGTTGATGATAACAGCATCAATGTCGCTGGCCGCGAATGCGGTTGCATTTGTCCTGGCCAGATCGAGTGCTGGGTCTCCCGCACCGCTATGGTAGTGAATGGCACCACAGCAGACCTGTTGACGCGGGGTGATGACTTCACACCCATTCTGTTGGAGCACGCGAGCGGTAGCCCAGTTGACATGGTGAAACATGGCATCTGCCACGCATCCCGTGAAGAGCGCCACTCGAGACCGCTTGGGACCGATGGCGGGAAGGATTTCGGGAATACGAGGTTCACGACTTCGCAGCGGCGGCAGCAAGCGATGCATCCGTCGCAATTTTTCGGGAAGGATTCGCAGCAGACCGAGGTTTTCGGCAAGACGATCGAGCCCCGTCATCTGCGCCAGTCGAGCTGGCCACAGAGCCCAACGCAATCGCTGGGGGAATGGAAACATCCCGTAGAGTATCCAGGATTGGAACCAGCCGGGCCGGTGCTTGTTTTCAGCCGCATCCCGCTGTTGAGTTTCAATCCGGAACGGTTCGATCAGCCGACCGTATTGCACTCCCGAAGGGCATGCCGACTCGCAACTGCGACAATCGAGGCACAGGTCGAGATGCCGTTTGACGGTGTCATTCAACTCCAGCCGTCCGTCAGTCACGGCACGCATCAGGTAGATGCGGCCGCGAGGACTGTTGTTTTCGTCACCAGTTTCCAGGTACGTCGGGCAAGAGGCCGTACACAAACCGCAGTGAACACAGTCCAGGAACTTCTCGTAATCGATCCCGCTGCCAACGGGCGGGCGAGAGCCGACTGGATCAGCAGGCGGCGGTGCAACCGTATCAGTCATGCGAGTACGTATCCTCGTTCTATGGGATCAACCTGCGAGGAAGGACTCGATTCGATCGAGGCCGGTTTTGATCACGTCCATGCCAGTCGCAAATGAAAGTCGTACGTAACCGGGGGCCCCAAACGCATCACCAGTGACCAGTGCCACGTGAACTTGTTCCAGCAGAGCGGTACAGAATTCCGTAGCATTTGCGACGACGCGGCCCCCTGCGAGCGGCTTGCCAAAGCAGGAACTCACGTTAAAGAATGCGTAGAAGGCTCCACCCGGTTCAGCAAAGGTCACGCCATACTTTTCTCGCCAGGGACGCATCCGGCCCATGACGTAATTGCAGCGCTTTTCAAATTCCACTCGCATCGCCTCAACGCTCTCCTGTGGACCGTTGAGTGCTTCTACGGCGGCATATTGGCTGACGCTGCAAGGATTGGACGTCTCCTGGCTTTGCAGATTGTCCATCGCCTTGATCGCGTCGACGGGACCGATGGTCCAGCCAATTCGCCAGCCTGTCATTGCATAGGCCTTGCTGACACCGCTCACGAGGATCGTTCGTTTGGCGACTTCTGGACTAAATGTCGCAAAGCATTTGAATTCCGCGTCGCCATACAGCAGCTTTTCATAGATCTCATCCGACAACACAAGGATGTCTCGCTCGACAGCGACATCGGCCAGAGCCTTTAACTTGTCGATGGGATAAGTGGCTCCCGTCGGATTCGAAGGGTTATTGAGCATCATCATCCGCGTACGAGGCGTGATGGCGTTTCGGAATTGTTCCGCTGACATGCAGAAGCCACTCTCTTCAGTGGTATCGACAATGACAGGAGTTGCCCCCGCGAGTTCGACGAGGGCACTGTAGCTGACCCAATATGGCGCAGGGATGATGACTTCGTCACCTGGACCACAGAGCGATGCCAGGACGTTGTGAATCGAATGCTTTGCACCGTTGGAAATCAGAACCTGTGCCGGCGTGATGTCCAGTTGATAATCGCGTTTGTAGGCGGCACAGACTGCCTTTTTCAACTCGGGGATCCCGCCTGAAGGTGTGTAATGCGTGTGTCCTGCTTCCATCGCAGCGACCGCTGCACGACGGATATTCTCGGGGGTGTTAAAGTCGGGCTCACCCAGCGTGAAGTCGTAAACCGTGACTCCCTGCGTCTTCAACTCTTTGGCTTTGGCTGCTGCTGCCAGAGTGGCCGAGGGTTTCAAGTTACTCACTGCAGGAGACAAACGAAGGCCGGACATGCGAATCTCTTCAATCTGGTTCACGATTTGTGGCACGCTGTGCGTACCGGACCACAGAAAATTGAGTGGCACGAGGATTGTTCAGCGTCACTCACTGAACGTCAAGCATGAACTGATCACCGCGGCATTGTCAGCCCCCAATAGGTCGTAGTTCTCCGTTGCGATCTCTCCCATTGGAACGAATTCGGCAATGGTTTTTGGCCAGCTTCGGCGAAGTCTGCCGAAATTGACTCCTACTCGTAAGCGTTACAAAGCATTTTTTCGTTACAACCACAATATCTTGTGAAATTGTTGAAACCGTTAATGCTTGACTTGCCGATGAATCCTGTGCTGCAGACGTGATCGCTCCCACTCTTCCAAACTACGCAAACTATGGAGTTGCGTGAGTGATCGATGGGACGGCTGGTTCGACTGTCGCGACAAGTTACGTCGTCGCGACAGACGAAATACTGACTGAGTTACGTGAGAACGAATTTCGACAATCTGTTGATGAGTAAGATTTTCCGCTTGACGCATTTTCCGAACGCACATAGGATCGAACGTGTCATTGCGGTGCTAAGTTGAGTTGAGAAGTTCACTCCCCTTGTTGGGGTGTCGCACTTTTGAGTCGCCTCTACTTTCCGGGTGCCAGAGAGAGACGACAGTTTCAGGACACACGGTGCCCGAAGTTTTTCCCAAAGGAGCCACGGATATGGCTGCAAAAAAAGAAGCTGCTGCTGCCCCAAAGAAGACCGAAGCCAAGAAGCCAGCGAAGTCTGCCAAGGCTAAGCCAGCTGCGAAGAAGAAGTAAACTGAGTTTAAAAACTCTGTAAAGACAGGCCGGATCTCACCATCCGGCCTGTTTCTTTCTTTGGCATCCAGCCCTGAAGGCCGTTCGACTTGCTACGAATGTTCGACAAAGTCCGCTTCGTCATCCTGAGCCAGCATCAAATCCGTTGATGTCGGGTCGACCGTGCGACAACAGGCGGTCAGACGCTCGGAAATCTCGCGGATTTCTTCCTGCCACTCGTTGGGGCTCATTCCGTCCGGGGTCAACTGGCGGAATTCTCCCAGCAACAAGACCAACCTCAGCAGATGTCGAAAGACCAGCCCTTCCTGCTTGGTCAGGTCTTTTCCTGAAACAAAGTTCCAGAAGTTATCGCCCCAGTTTTCGAGCAGATCCGTCGCAACCATGACAGGCTGGATCGAAACATCACGGACTTCAGGGTACTCCGCCTCGAACAGCATCCTCACTTTTTCTGCGAGGGCAGGTGCGTATTTGCGTTCCTCGAACGGAATGTCCGGGTCGAATTCGGGGTATAGGTCGCCTGCGGCAATCAGGCCCCGCTGAACCAATTCGTTGTCGATTCGTTCCAATGCCAATGGACCAGGCGGCAGCTTGTACGGAGGGGGAACGCGAACGTTGCGAATCATTGAGCGTGGCAGTTCCAGAACACTCTCCAGCAGCAGCAACCGCTCAACGCGGTCGGCGAATCCCATATGCTGAATCAGAAACATCCCATACATCGGATTGACGCTGCGGAATGCGAACAGTTGCTGCAATCGCTCGGTCGGATGGGCCAGTACTGGCCGGTATCGCTGTCGAGCGTTTTCCTCGTCTGGCTTGATCAGTTTCTTTCCTGTCCGCTCCTCGTGCTTCTTGTCGACACTCGCCTGCAAATGTTGGGACAACCACGAGACCTTCGGTGCCTCCTCTTTTGGAACCACAGGGTCGCCAGGTCGAGTCACTTCGGGAGGTGGTGGTGGTTCAGGTTCGAGGCGAACAAAATCACCAGCATGCAGAGTCACCAGCATTCGTTCGAGATCACGTTCCCCCAGTTCAAGCTGCTTTGGTTCCATCAACCGCTTGCCGGTCAGATTTCGCAGGCGATCAACTTCCGGGGAGATCTGCAGCATATAGGCCAGCAATCGCCAGGGAAGCGGGCCGCGGCTGACGAGATCGCCGGGTTGCGCGAGTCGCAGTTTTTCGTACTGTTGCTCGTTCCAGTATTGTCGCTCCGGGCTGCGCGTCGGCATTTTCTTCTTGAGTGCCTTCTTTGCCCGAATCAGCAAAGGGTCCTTGGTGTCCTCGGGAATCTGGTCGTACTGCTGCTTCCAGCGCAGGATGCGGACGTCGTCCTCGTGGGCCAGCGCGTAGACAAAACCTTCCGTATCAAATTGAGGCCGCCCCGCTCGTCCAAAAATCTGATGAGCGGAACTGGGGTCAATGATCTTCTGGTCACCCGGCTTCCCCTTCAGGAGAGAAGGAAGCACGACCGAACGTGCCGGCAGATTGATCCCGGCAGCCAGCGTTTCCGTACAGACACAAATTGTCAGCAACTTCTTCTGAAAAAGATCCTCAACAACGCGTTTGTACTTCGGCAGGATTCCCGCGTGATGGACGCCAACGCCGCGCATCAGCAGTTGTCGAAGTTTGGTGCCAACCCCCTTGGACCAGTCGAGTTTGTCGAGTTCTGCGACCAGGCGCTTCTGCTGGCCGTCCGCCAGCATCGACTTTCCCTTCAGTTCCTCAGCGACGTTCCAGCAGACATCGCGGTTGAAGCAAAAGACGAGTGCTGGAGTCCTGCGAAAATCCTCATCGCCAGCGGCCATCTCTTCGAGGTGTTCTGTCAGTAACTTGTCGGGGACCCATTGAAACTGCAGGGGAATTCGGCGATCGGAGCTTTGGATCAATTCCAGTCGTCGTTTGTGAACACGGGCACACCAGATCACAAATGACGGAGCGTTGCCAATCGTCGCGGACAACAGCAACAGACGAATGTGCTTGGGCATCAACGCCAGCGAGAATTCCCAGACAATGCCGCGTTCAGGATCTGAAAAGCAGTGAAACTCGTCCATCACGATGGCCGAGACATGATCGAAGTCGAGTGCTGCGGAAGGGGCCGCCGCGCGAACTGGTTGAACTGGTTCACCTGGCTTTGGTTCATCCGTCTGGATGGCAGGTTCGTCCCAGCCGATTTCATCGATTTCGGACGGGATACCACCAGGTACATCCGACTTTGCTGCTTCATCCTCCTGAATCATCCGAGCAAGTTCTTTTTCTTCGGCGACCCGATCTGCCTGCGTTTCCACATGGGCAGCCCAGTGGGTATTCAGTAATCGATTAAGCAGGATTTCAGCAACAACGACCAGCACCGTTGCCTGAGGATTGACGCGGCGATTGCCTGTGACCAATCCGACTTGTTCGCGGGCAAACCCCCAACGCTCTGCGGTCTCCTGCAATTCGCGGAACTTCTGTTCGGTCAGTGCGATCAGCGGTGTTGTGTAATAGATTTTCTTGCCGGTATGCAGCGCTTCGTAAATCGCGGCTTCAGCAATCAGCGTTTTACCGGTCCCTGTCGGTGCGCACACCATGACCCCGGCATCTGTTTCGAACCAGGCCAGGATGGCCTCTTCCTGAACCGGATAAGGTTCATACGGAAGCGAGTCCAGAAAGCGGAGTGCCAGATCATCGCGAGAATCAGTATTGGGGCGAGATGAATTCATGAACTCATGTTAGTCAAAAGATCGCGTCCCGCGTAGGTTCACACTCGATTTCCCCTGGGTTCCATTTCCCCATCAGTTTGATACGATCCTTCCCAGACATTCGGGGATGTGTTGAAACGCTCCCCTGCGATTTTGGATGGTCCACCCTGAGGAATTCAACATGATTCGACTGTTTCGCCCGATGGTCGGCGTTTGCCTGTTGCTGGTTGCTCCCTGCCTGTTGTCGGCCGAAGACAAACCTGCGGTCAATACGTTGACCGACGCTGAAAAAGCTGCTGGCTGGAAGTTGCTGTTTGATGGCAAAACGACCGAAGGCTGGAAGAATTACAAGAAGGACACGCTCGGCAAGGGTTGGAAAGTCCAGGATGGAAGTTTGGTTCGTGCCGACAATGGAGCCGGCGACATTCTCACGGCCGGTCAGTACGACGCGTTTGAATTCACGGTCGACTATAACATTTCCAAGGGTGGCAACAGCGGCCTGATGTACCACGTCACCGAAGTCGCCGACGCCCCCTGGCAGACTGGCCCCGAAATTCAGATTCAGGACAACAAAGACGGTCATGATCCGCAGAAGGCGGGCTGGCTGTATCAGCTTTACTCGAGCGAAAAAGACGCCACAAAACCTGTCGGGGAATGGAATACCCTGCGAATTCTGATCACTCCCGAAAAGTGCGAGCAGTACATGAACGGCGTCAAGTATTGCGAATACGTCAAGGGGAGTGCTGACTGGAACGAACGCGTTGCCAAGAGCAAATTCGGCAAGATGCCACACTTCGGCAAGCCAACCACTGGGTACATCTGCCTTCAGGATCACGGGAATTTGGTTTCGTTCCGAAACATCAAGATTCGGCCGATTACGAAATAGCTAACAACGGTCAGCGATCAGCCGTCAGTCACTGGATCAACGGTCATATCAATAAAACAGGCAGCGTTTGATGGAAGAGACGTTTGGTCAGCGCGAGCAGGCTGCAGCGGAAATATTGATTGGTCTGGGTCTGTCGGAAGACCTGGAGACGGTCGGGGATTTGACTTGTGCCGCACTGATTCGCTCTGACGAGTCTGCTGCGGTTCAGGTTGTCGCCAGGACACATGGTATTCTGGCGGGTTCTCCCATCGGACGAATGGTTTTTGCCCGGCTAGACCCCACCGTTCAATGGGATGCACACCGACGTGATGGTGACTCCGTTGAGCCGGGCGAAGCAGTCGCCACTGTCACCGGGCCACTGGCTTCATTGCTGACCGGTGAACGGACAATGCTGAATTTTATGACGCACCTCAGCGGAGTTGCGTCGCTAACGCGTCGTTTTGCGGATGCGATCCGCGGCACTCGGGCTGTTGTTCTGGATACTCGAAAGACTCTGCCTGGCTGGCGAGTCCTGGAAAAATACGCGGTCCGCTGCGGAGGTGGTACGAACCACCGCATGGGCCTGTATGACGGCGTCCTGATCAAGGACAATCACCTGGCCGCGTGGACCGAATCGGACAGTATTGCCCATGCCGTGATCACCGCGAGGCAGCGCAGCCCGCAAGGTGTCTCCATCGAAGTGGAAGTGGATTCGGTGGCTCAACTGCGGGACGCCTTGCAGGGTAAGCCCGACATTGTGCTGCTGGATAATATGGATCTGCAGACCTTGCGAGAATCTGTCGGCGTTCGGAACGAGTTCGCTCCTGAAGTTCTTTTGGAAGCTTCTGGGGGCGTGACACTCGCAACTGTCGCAGAGATTGCACAGACTGGCGTCGAACGGATCAGTGTTGGCGGACTGACGCATTCGGCACCGGCTCTTGATCTGGCGTTTGACTGGAAGTCTCGAATCAAAAGGGATTGAATTATGAGCGACGTGGTCATCAAGTTTCGCGAAAACGGCCCTATCCTTGTTTCAGGGGGAGCCACATTTACGGACCATTTGGGAAACAAGTACGACACTACCGGCCAGGCCAACGTGGCATTGTGTCGCTGTGGTCATTCTCAGAAGAAGCCGTTCTGCGATGGAGCCCACAAGGCAGCAGGGTTCGTTGGAAATGAGGTCGCTCCGCTGCCGCAACAACAGCAGTAAACTTCCTGGATTCCTTTGAGAAAGTCGCTCGCATGCCCCGTCTTGCAATCTTAACTGGATGCCTGCTCGCAGTCTGTTTCGCTTCCGCAGCCATGGCTCAGCCCGCACCAGATGCTGAGGCTGCAATCATCCGTGAAAAGTTGACTGAGCTGAACAGTGCGATTCAGAAACTGAAGGCGGGGCGCGAGGACATTCGTCCGGTCGCTGATGTCGAAGTGTTTGCCAAAGCGGCCGAATGGATCGTCCGCCACAACGAGTTTTACAAGCCTGATTATGCAAAGTGGACCGTTGACGTTCTTGACCAGGGATTGAAGCGAGCCGCGGAATTGGCTGAAAAGCGAACGCCCTGGTTTGGTCGTCCGGGGTCGACCATTCTCGGTTACTACTCGGATGTTGACGGTTCTGTACAGCCCTACGCTGTGACAATTCCATCATCCTACGATCCAAAGTCTCCCAAACGCTGGCCGTTGCATGTGGAATTGCATGGACGTGGAGACACCCTGAACGAAGTCAGCTTCATTCGATCGCATGAAGGCAAAGTTCCCAAGGCGGATGCGGAATACATCCAGATGGATGCATTTGGCCGGACGAACAATGCCTATCGGTGGGCAGGTGAAACCGACGTACTCGATGCGATGGCCGCGACCAAGCGATTATTCCGGATCGATGATCGTCGAGTCACTCTGCGCGGATTCTCGATGGGAGGAGCAGGGGCTTGGCATCTCGGGCTGCATCATCCCTCACTCTGGTCATCCGTGGGGGCAGGAGCAGGCTTCTGCGACACGGTTCACCACCTCAGTCTGAAGGAACCACTTTCCCCATTACATCAACAGCTGATTCGCATTTACGACGCTCAGGACTATGCGCTCAATGCATTCAATGTTCCGACAATTGGATACGGCGGGGAACTCGACAAACAGATTTTTGCATCGAAGACAATGCATGAAAAGGCGGAGCAACTGGGAGTCAAGATTCCTCGCTTGATCGGCCCCAATACCGAACATAAGTGGCATCCAGACAGCCTGAAGGAATTCATGGCTTTTCACACCGAACACACGGCAGCAGGGCGGCCCCGATACCCTGCCCCCTCTCAAATTCGGTTCATCACCTACACGCTGAAATACAACGCATGCGACTGGTTGATTGTCGAGGAACAGATCAAGCCATACGAAGCGAGTACCGTCGAAGCCGAAGTCGACGGGGCGACTGATACCTTGAAGATTTCCACCAAAAACATCTCGGTATTGCAGGTGATGAGGGATGTCGCGGCCAACGTCGTCATCGACGATGGCAAGCCATTGATTCTCGGCTCTGCTGCCGGTGGATTACTGCCTGGTGTGTACTTCGAAAAGCGCGAAGGTGGGTGGATCGCCTGGGACTACAATCAGTCTCACAAGTATGCCGCCCATGACAACGAAGGGGATGAACCTCGAAAGCGACACAATCTTCAGGGACCGATCGATGACGCCTTCATGTCACCATTCGTCTGTGTCCGACCGACAGGAGTTCCCTGGTCCGAGCAACAAAACGAATGGGCCAAGTGGACTCTGACTCGCTTCGAGGGGGAATTTGATAAATGGATGCGAGGCAAAGTTCCCGTGGTCAATGATACTCAAGTCACCGATGAACTCATTGAAACGAAGCACCTGATTCTGTTTGGTGACCCCGGATCCAATGCCGTTCTGGCCAAGGTTCTCGCAAAACTTCCCGTGAAATGGACGAAATCCGGAATGGAAGTTGGTGGGAAACCCTAAGATCCCGCCACTCACGGCTTGGCGATGGTCTATCCGAATCCGTTAAATCCGAATCGCTACATCGTGGTCAACTCTGGCCACACGTTTCACGAAACGGAATTCAAGGCATCGAATGCAAATCTGTTCCCGAAACTCGGTGATATTGCCGTGCTGAAGTTCGCCGCAGGCCGCGACGGATTCTCACAAGAGCCCGTCTTTGCAGAAATCTTCAACCAGCGCTGGCAGCTTCCGTAATTAATGCTTGCATTTCGACGGATTCACGAACGGCGTCGTTTCCAATCGACGTTGTTCGATGTCGGGCTCCTGATCGGGGAAGCCCGAAGAGAGCTGAAGAATCACGACACCTTTTTCAGGTACGTGACTCGCCCCGTCTGGACCCATTCAACCACATAAATATTTCCGGCCGCATCAAAGCAGGCGTCGTGCGGATGAATGAACTTTCCATTCTCCCACCGTTCTGGCTGCTCACGCATCTTGAAGCCTTCCAAAACCTGTTCCGTCCACTTCGGGTCGTATCCCAGATGCACACTGAGGTTGTTGTCTTTGTCGAAGATGGTCACTCGAGCATGCAGGTCCGGGATCAGCAGCTTTGACCCTTGAATATCGAAGTGTGCCGGAAAGCTGACGTTGTTGACGATGCTGAGTGGCTTGCCATCAAGAGACATATATTGCAACCGGGCGTTGGCACGGTCCGCGACGACCAGTAGCGGTTCGCGACCCGGTCGATTGTCGAGCCAGATGCCGTGCGGCGTCTTGAACTGGCCGGGGCCTTCACCTGTTCCACCGAACGAGCGAACGTATTTTACGTTTTTGTCGTATTGGTGAATGTAGTTTTGACCGTAACCATCAGCGATGTAAAAGCCGCCATCAGGTGCGAAGGCAATGTTTGTCGGGCTGTATTTTTCGGGGGACTCGTACAGATTCGATTCTTTGGGATACGGTAGTTCCCAGACCTTTTCCCCGGTGAGCGTTGTTTTCGTCACCAGTCCTGGGCGCGGCTTGGAACCGTCCAGAGGTTTTGTGGTTGTGATTGCAAGGTATAGAAACTCTTCGTTCCCATCCTTGCGGATATCAATGCCGTGACCACCGAAGTTCCACTGCTTGCCGAATGACCGGACGAATTTGCCATTGGGTTCGAAGGTTGTGACAGTGTCGATGTTCGAATTGAAGGGGGCGCGATGAGTGATGTAAATCAGGCCAGCCTCATCGATCGCGACACCGTGAGTCGCATGCCACTTGATCTGGTCGGGAACTTCGCCCCAATTGTGATGACATTCGTAGGTGAATTCGCCAGACCCAATCACGACGGGCCTGGTCCCTGACTTATCGGAAGCATGCACAAAAAAGTCTGAGGTGAGTGCCGTGGCCGCAGCGGCACCGGCGGTCTTCAGAAAATCACGTCGCTGAGGATCGAGTGTGTCGGACATGAAATGACTCTTCCAAAGTAGTGGACTGGCATTTCTGGCGGTTGCCGCCATGGTCGGTGAATGATATGTCGCAGCAAATGGTTTGTCGAATCTTGCATTCCAGCTTTCGCATCGGCGCAGTCCGTATTTGGTGACAAGGAATCACGTCGCTCGGGACCTCCCTCATCAATGCATGGGACCATATCCACGAGACACTTCGAGGGTAAGCGGGCTCAGATTGTCTTTCAACATCCTCATCATGGAATCCGAGAATCCACACGGCATCTCTCGACAGTTAAACTGTTGGTTGCCTCGCTTGGCCGGAACCGGGTTACTTTGGTC
Source organism: uncultured Schlesneria sp. (assembly GCA_903911795.1). Taxonomy (GTDB): domain Bacteria; phylum Planctomycetota; class Planctomycetia; order Planctomycetales; family Planctomycetaceae; genus Schlesneria. Next base: position 1,085 of record CAIWEX010000854.1, on the reverse strand, counting down.
GATACGGCGTCAAACTCGTCAGATAAGAATTCAACACGAAGGGCACGAAGGTCACGAAGATGGAATTCGACGAACGTTCTAATCTCATATCCTGATCGAGAATGAGTTGATCGTCGAACTGAAAAGCGTTGAGATGATCAGTGAGATTCATGAGGTCCAACTCGTGACCTCTATGAAACTGGCTGGCATCACGATTGGGATCCTCGTCAACGTCAACAACACCAGACTCCAAGAGGGGTTCCAGTGTTTCGTACTCTGATTCCTTCGTGCTCTTCGTGTCCTTCGTGGTGAAAACAGCCGAACAAAGACGGTGCACTCTGAACACCCCAATCTGGCCATTCTCGTGGGCGAGGCTACGCCAGCAGCGCCTGACGCGGTATAACGGATTCCGTTTTCGAACGGCATCATGATTTACCTCTGGATTCAATCCGGCGGTTGTCAGGCGAATCGTTATGTTCGGAATTGCCTTCGAGACTGCGCGCGTCTGTTGTCCACCTTCAAGAATGAAAGTTTTGTGATGTCTGATCAATGGGAAATGTACTTCGCCCCCGTGGACGAAGAGCCGGCCGCCATCCTGGTGGATCTTGGGATTGCTGAATCCATCCCCGATGACGATCGCCCCATGTTGCTGTGGATGTGGTTGCAGATGCAGTCCCCTGACGAAAATGGCTTCGCCAGTGAAGAAGAAGAACCGCAACTGGTGAAAATCGAAGACACGTTCATCGACGCTGTCGAACTCACCACCGGAGCGACGTTCGTCGGTCGTGTCACAACCTGCGGGCGACGGGAATTCTACTTCTATGCCAAGTCGGAGGAAGGTTTCGAAGATACGATCGCCGAAGCGATGGAACCCTTCGAGGACTACGAGTTCGAAACTGGAATTCAGGAGGACGAGGAATGGCGTCAGTATCAGGACGTCCTGCTCCCCGGCCCTGAAGATTCTCAACAGATTTTCAACCGGCATGTCATCGAAAAGCTGATGGAATCGGGTGACACGCTCGCGACTCCTCGTCCTGTTGATCACTTTGCCAGCTTCCCCACCAAGGCGGATCGCGCTGCATTTATCCAGGCGGCGACCGATGCGG
>CAIWEX010000853.1 GCA_903911795.1 uncultured Schlesneria sp. | reverse complement strand
CCCTCGACGACCTCCGCGATTGATAAGCTGGAGGATTAAGGGACGACGAGTAACAATGCCAGAACCGCGAGGCAGAAAGTCGCGCCCCACAATGTGCTCCAGTACTGAGCTTTTTCCACTGCTCTGGCTTCCAATGCCTCCGAAGTCCTCGGGGAAGAAACTGACACCTCATGAAATTGAATTGCTCAACGACTGGATCAAGCAGGGGGGCAAATATTCAGCACACTGGTCCTATGTAAAGCCGGTCCGTGCACCACTTCCCAAGATCCAGGACGTCGCCTGGCCAAAGAATGAAATTGATCATTTCCTGTTGGCCCGCCTGGAGAAGGAAGGCCTGAAACCTGCGGTTGAAGCGGACAAGTACGCGTTAATTCGGCGGGTTTCCCTCGATTTGACTGGCTTGCCTCCGACAATCGAAGAGGTCGATGCATTCGTCAACGATGCGGACCCGAAGGCCTATGAAAAGCTGGTCGATCGCCTGCTGGCAAAGCCAGCATTTGGTGAGCACTGGGCTCAAATGTGGCTCGATCTGTCACGCTATGCGGACTCCGCCGGTTACGCCGACGATCCCCCGCGAACGATCTGGCTGTTCCGTGACTATGTCATCCGGTCATTGAACCAGAACAAGCCCTTCAATCAGTTCACAATAGAACAGATTGCTGGCGACCTGCTTCCCAACCCGACTGAAGACCAGTTGATTGCCACCGCGTTTCATCGCAACACGCTCACCAACAATGAAGGTGGAACGAACGACGAAGAATTCCGAAACGTCGCTGTTGTCGATCGCGTCAACACCACCATGGCGGTCTGGATGGGAACAACCATTACCTGTTGCCAGTGCCACAATCACAAGTACGACCCGATTTCGCAGGAAGAGTACTACAAGCTGTTCGCATTCTTCAACAACACAGACGACGCGGATCGCAGGGATGAATCACCGCTGCTGTCGATCCTGACGGACTCCCAGAAACAGCAACAAACCGACTGGAAAGCAGAGCTTGCCAAGCTTGAACCGATTCTGAAAACGGCCACACCAGAACTGAAAGCCGCACAAACGAAATGGGAATCGGCGTTTCCATTGAACCTGACCTGGTCAGGCTTGAAGCCATCCGCCGTGAAGTCGGAAGCGGGCTCGGCAACGAAGATTGATGACACGGGAATTGTGCAGGTGGCCGCCGGCGCCAAGAATGACACCTATACAGTCGACGTTCCGCTCGAAGCATCTACGATTCGAGCTCTTCGATTGGAAGCCTTGCCGGACGATTCGCTCCCTGGAAAAGGTCCTGGCCATATCGGAGGGAACTTTGTCGTCTCGAAGGTCTCGGCAGTCGTCACGCCCCCTACGGGAGCATCGCTGCTCGGTCGATTTGTGCGAGTCGAACTTCCGGGCAAAGCCACAATCCTCTCGCTGGCAGAAGTCCAGGTCTTCCAGGGTGCCGAGAACATCGCCGTGAAGGGGGAAGCGTCGCAAATCAGTGTTGATTACGAGGGGCCTGCCAAACTCGCCATCGATGG
>CAIWEX010000852.1 GCA_903911795.1 uncultured Schlesneria sp. | reverse complement strand
GTCCATGTTACGGTATCGTTGCCGCGAACAACGATTTTCTCATGGATCAAAAATGGGATCTCGCGTCGCCCATGACGATAAGATTCGAGGACGTGATGTGCCCAGTGGGAATCTTCTTCATGAGAAAGAAACCATTCCAAGCACATGAAAGGCGGGGTTGAGCCGACTGCGTGGCTGTCTTGTCGCCATCGACAACCTTGCCAGCCACAAGACGCCTGTGATTGATGCTCTTGGGGCGTACTGCAGTCTGGAGGCACCGCAGACTACACGCATGGTGTGTCCGGCTCAATTGCCTTCAACACTTGAGCCGGCCTCGTTCTTTGAGAAGGCGGATTTTCTCGGGCGTGATGTACTCTTCCAGGTTTTCCGTAAATTCACCGTGATTATCGGATGCAACCACGATGAAATCGTCAGAAACGTTCAGGATCGTCGACCAATCCACTTGGTTCAATCGACGTACAACTCGCTGGAACATATTGCGAACAGGTTCGTAACCGACGTCCGTTCCGATTGTCAAATCGAAAATCAGTTCCAATTTCTTTCGCAAATCGGGGGCGTCACAATAAGCATCGTAGATTCCCGTTCGCCCAGACATCTCGCATGAGCTCCACAGCATGTAGCCCCAGCCCCAGTCGCCCCAGTCCCCGGGAGGCTCACCAGACTCGATTTGGTCTCGATACTTCACTGTTGGGAGGAGAAGCGGTGGTGGATATCCGGTGATGTCGCTGTCAACGCCTGTGTAAATGAGAATCAGGCCGTAGACTGGATCAGTAAATTTTTCGTTTTTTACTGCGACCGGAATATTCTCGACGAGAAACTCCTCGACATCATTGAGAAGTTCTGTGAGTTGATCGCTCTCTGAAGGGCTTGACTGATTGGTCAGCATTTCGGTTTCTCGTGTTATGGAATCTGATTTCCGATTACCGCAAATGGAAGTGAATCGGTTGGGTGGCGCTGGCTTTGCAGAAGCCCCCGAAATGGCCGCGTTCATCGGGGGCTTCCCCGAAGCGGGTGCGCCTCGCCACCCAACGCGGGTGGCGATACTCGTAGCTGAATTCGTGAGAATTCAGGGGTTTTCAACAATCTCCGAACTCTCACGAGTTCGGCTACCGGTGTTTCGTCTGTCGAACAGGCCGGTCTTGAAGGCTCCCTCATTCGACACTGCGAGTCACGATCTCTTCCGAAATATCGCACCCCAGAGAAAGTTTCCAATGAATGCTCCGGCGATGACGCCAAGAATCGGCAATTTATATACACCAGTACTCGCATTTTTGGGGTCAACGTTTGGAAATATGACGGCAGCCACGATCCCACCACACACAAGTCCGCCGACGATACCACCTGGGTTCAGGTTCATGTTATCCATGTTATCTTCCACTACGTGACTGGAGATTAAGTAGAACGTAACAGAGGCGCATCAACGGACAAATCAAACAAGCGATCCGATGTCGTGCCGTTATTGCGGCATAGATACTACGCACAACGAGGCAGAGACACAATGTCAGAGGCCAGGGAAGGCTAGCGATTCCTGGCTCTTGCTATTGAGCCGAGTTACGACTTTCGTTGATTCCGTCGCGTCGTCGGGAAGATCGGTGCAATTGACCTTTCTGGCCGCATGCGAATCTTGCCAAATCGCTGGATGATTATTCCCGGTACACTGGAACCGGCAATTGGCCGCGTTGCCATTGTTGTGCCGTATCGCTGTCGGGGACTGCGGCACGCACACGGACTACAAACGTTTGCGACGGGCCGCCGGGGGCATTCTGCATGCGTTTGTCCGCGAATTGTTTCGGAAGTGGTACCTGCTTCAAGGGAGCGATGTTTGGCAACAACCACTCGGCGTACGTTCCTGAATCTGTCTCGACCGTCACATGAAATGACATCGGTCGCAAATGCGAAATATTCCGCATCCGTCCTTCCGTCTGCATGGCCCCGTTGCCCACTCGACCGGCTGTCAGTTCGACTTCTGCGAGGTTGGCCTGCGTGAGCAAGTAGCCTGGCGGCTTCGGTGTTTCCAACGTCACTTTCTGCTTCTTTGCGGCCAGTTCCAGTGTCTGCGGAAATTCGCTTTGCAATTTGCCGACAGGCTTGCCAAAGATTCGCTCAAAGTCGGCCGTTCGAGTCTGGCGATCGTCTCGCTGCAATGTTTGCTTCTGAGAAAGAAGTTGCAGATATTCGATGTACTGTTTCCGATACTTTGTGGCGAGGAACCAGTGGATACTCCAGGCGTGAGCATATGCTTCCCCCGCCAGGACGTCACCCCGAAATGCGCGATCATCGGCAACAACTTCGTCCCAATTGACCGTGCGAGCCCGCATCGCTGCTCGCGAATACCGGGTGTTGACCTTAAGCGGCCCGGCATTGATGCGATCGCCATTCCCTTCGAAGCCAGTCGCGATCCCTTCGTTAAACCATGCGGGAGCAGGCGACAGTCGCTGCAGTACCCCACGATTGTAAACCTGCTGGTGAATAGCCTCGTGCAGCGGTGTTTCAAAAGTATGGCACTCACTCATCCGGATGACGAGGTGATTTGTCAAGCCGCTGTAGTAGCCCAGGATATTTCCCGCCGAAAGGCCTCGCCCTCCGGTTTCTTCATTCGTGAACCGGATAAAGTCATCGTCCGTCTCGAAGATGATCAATACCAGCGGGTATCGTGGTTTGACGATGTCGATCTTCAGGTCATCGACAAACTCGAGAAACACCTTCTCCACGAGCTTCATGAATCCTGCCCCCTTTTTCAAAAGGGCCGCCGCTTTGGCATCAAATTGCTTCGGTAAGGGTTCAGACAGGACCAGGCCGATGACATATGTGGAGTCGGCATGCCCGCGAAATTTGTCTTTACCGAATCTTTCAGTCAGCCGCTCCAATACTTCCGTTGTCGAGAGAGGTTCCGGCCCCGGAGACATTTGACGCTTGAGAACCTGACCGAGTGGGACAATTTCAATCCGTCCGTCACGTCGTTCCAGAGCCATCGATCCCTGGCCCTCACCAGCGAGACGTGCTTCGATTGTGACGACGTTATTGTCGTCCTCGCGAACGGTGAAGACGTCAGCGATTGCTGGAACCACAGATCCCAGCAAACTGGCAATCAGCATCGTCATTTGCAGTGCAAATCTGTGACGACGTTCGTTTTCAGATGGCGTCGATCTGTCCATGCATTACTCCAGCGAAAAAGACAAATCATGCCCAATGATTGTCATCTGCAACCGGTGCGAACGGCAAGTCGCGAGTCTAAAGAACGAAAAAAATGACGACTTTGCGTGATAAAATGTTCCTGATGGGTTATCCTATCGTCAGGCCCAAGTTGCCATTCGGTATCCGCTGATTACCGAATTCAGCCCGAATCTCACACGCAACCGCCATTCCTGATGCATCGTGATTTCTCGCGATAGTCGGAAAAGTCGCCACAAAAACTGTTCGCATTTGGTGGCGAGGCAAAGAATGCCGATTCGGTAAGCTGTAGGTACTGACACAATAATTGACTTCTGCTTCGACGCAGTTGGTACGGGCCCGTTTAAAGAAATCCTTGACGCAAAGAGACTGAGGTTCCCATGAAAACACGTACGATCGCCCTTGGAATGATAGTCCTGACTGCCATCGCGGACAGCGTCTCAGCCGGAGGCCGGAAAGTTTGCTGCGATCCGGTTGCGACGAATATTCAACAGCGCTGCTGCCAGGGAACGCTGCTTCCTTATCATGAAGCGATTCGCCGTGCCGACGACGCCACGCGTGCCGAAGCAGCCTTGGCAAAAATGACCACTGATCGCGAGTCCCTGCAGGCCGAGCTGGCGAAAGTCCAGGCAGAACTGAAATCGGCATTAGCCGATCGCGATAAAGCCAATGACGAAAAGAAAGTCGCACTCGCAGAACGTGACAAGGCCAAGGCTGCTGAAGCTCAGTCCGCAAAGGTCGCAGCCGAGCAGACAGCGGCCGCCAAGAAATCGGCCGAAGCGATGACTGTCGCTCAGAAGGCTCAAAAGGACGCCGAAGTCAATGCTGCCAAGGCACAGGCCGAAGCCACTAAGGCGACTGAAGCCGCAGCGAAACAAGTGACCGCTGCCCAGGCCGAAGTGAAGACTGCGATCGAGCAGGTCAAAAAGGCCGTTGAAGAAGCCAAGACCGCTGGCGAACAAGCGAAGGTTGCAAAAACCGAAAATGAGAAGCTCGTCGAAGAAGCCAAGAAGTCGGCTGAAGAATTGAAGAAGGCCAACACCGAAATCGCCAGCCTGAAAGAAAAGCTCGCCGCAGCGACCAAGCCAGAAGAAAAGAAGGAAGAGAAGAAGGACGAAGAAAAGAAAGATGATGCCAAGCCCGAAGGGGATGCGGCATCGACCGAAGCCAAGACGGAAGACAAGTAATTGCCAGGCGATCAAAGAAGCGAATTAAGCCCCGAACATGATGTTCGGGGCTTTTTTGTTGTCATGGCACAATTCACCGATCACACTGAATTTCGGAGTACCTGGTCACTGTGCAGTCTGAGTTGCCCCGAGAGTTCCGAGTTGAGTGGCCGAGTTGGCGCGACCGAGTTTGGGTTCGACCGAAAACAGGAAGCCAGCGTTGTTCTTGCTCCAGTCGTAGTTCGCTCCAAAGTGAAACAGCATCCACTCGCCGATGCGGGTGATCGTGACCGACTGACCGCGACTTTGGTTTTGTGCGATGTCGTACGAGGCACTCATGGTCGACACCCACTTGGGACTCATCGCATAGCTGTAGCTGCCGGTCAGGATCTGGCTGTCGAGCGAGGCTCCTTTGATTTGCTGGACGCCGACATAGACACTTCCACGGAAGCTGCGTTGGCTCATCACACCAATATTCCACCATTGCTGACCGTTGTTGAAGAAGTCGTACATCGAATCGGCAATTACCGTGGTACGGTCGCCGACGTTCCAGGCATAGTGAGCGCTGAACAATCCGAAGTTCTCTCCGAAGTTGTCCCGGTTTGGATTGGGGAAATACGAAACCCCCAGGTCCAGCGACATCCAGTCCTTGATTCGTTGCCGGTCTGGCGGACCAACCTTGGTTTGCAGTCGCTGGCTCAATCCCAGTCGAAGTGCCTGCTGCGTATCAACGAGTTCGTTGTATTGAGCACTGACGCTCGTCGCAGCCTGGGATCGTACTGCGTAGAACCTCGGATCAAACTGTGGTGGCACAAAGCCCCCGAACGTGTTTGTCACGAACCGTTCCCGGAACCGCTCCTGAGCATTGTCTTCGAACTGGTTCCATTGTGGGATTTCTGACAGGCTGCGACTCGCCTGGGCATAGCCAAAATCTGCGTCGACGGAGACCTTATGCGCCAGGCCGTTCAAATTCAGAATATCGCTCTGAATTTGAGGGTACGCTTTCCAGAACTGCAGGTTGGCTCGCAAACCGCCGCGTCCATAGAACCGGTCGATCGCAGAATTCGTAAAGCTGTCGCTCCAATAGGCTGCTTCACCCATCAGATACGGTGACAATTTGACTGGCCCCAGGTTGAACGGAGCGGTCAGCTCATGCCGCGTCATCGTCACCAGACCATTGGCGTCGGTGAAATAAGGGAGTGGTGTGAATGTGTCCTGGGGATTGGTCGGAGCCTGGGCCTGATTCAATGCGGCATAGCCGAGTGACGTATGCTGACTCCAGTTCAGCCAGCCGCCCAGCAGGGGAATTCCCAGCGAATTCAGATCACCACGTGGCAACCATGCTGTGTTGTTTTCAAAGCGGTTGATCGTCGGCTGAACGAGCAGTGACATCGTCCAGTTTTCATCCGGTTGATATCGCAGGTAGCCGAGCGTATCCAGGTCCTTGCCGGTATCAAAGTCTTTTTCGAAATAGCTTTCGCGGAAGTTGCGGTCCGACGCGGCACCAACTTCGGTCAGCAGTTTGACGTTGTAATCGGAAAAGACATGGCTGTGCTGCCACTGTAGCAGTCCACGATTGGGGTCGGCAGGGTCGAGTGCCATGCGGTCTCGCCCAAGATTGTCGACACCACCATCATACGCATAATAGGCCAGGCCGTTCCCGGCAAACGCGTTTCCATATTGATCGGTTCCCGAATACTTGCCATCGGTTCCGAGTGCTGGCCCGCGATAACTCAGATAGTCCAGCAGCAGGTTCCAGCGGGCGTCGACTCCTTCGGGACGCTGAATTCCGAACGTGGAAAATGCATCCCAGCGACTGCGAATCTGAGTGCCAAAGATTCGATCTTGTCCGACGCTCAGCCCGACGAGAGGGACACCCGGATCTTCAACCGGCGTCGACAATCGTGGAACGTAGAGCAGTGGCACCCCTTCGGCAACGAATCTCGCATCTTGAGCAGTCACCCAGTAGACATCACGCGGTACCGCCATACCCGTCTGCGGATCAATATTCACTGCGTTATTCGAGGGACGCGGTTCGAGGAAAAGATCTTGAGCTTCCAGCCGATAACCGGGTTCACCGATCTGGCTGGTCGTGAACCACGCATTTTGTGCATGGTAGGACTTCAATGAATTCTGGCGAATGCGATCTGCCCGGATACGGAACGTGGCATCCATCGACGGAATGTAGGACTGCAATTCCGCGTCCAGAATCAAGGCTCTGTTTTCGCGGGCATCGTAAAAGGCTCGCGTCGCACGAATCACATTGCTGACTTCTGGATTCCCCATCACTGGCAGGATCGATTGCCGACGAATGACGATGTTCCCTTCCAGGTAGAGCTGGAATGAACTTTCCGGCCGTTGCAGCATCTCGGGCGAGAACTGCCCCGCTTCGGTTGCTTCGGTCCAGATAATTACGCGGTCAGCACTCAAGTCGACTGCACCTGACCCCTCTTCCCCCCCGATGGTCATTCCATCGACGACGATATTCACGCCTCCTGTAATCAGCGTGATTTGTTCCGGGGGCGTCGTTTCATTCGATGTGTAGCCGTGGACGTTGAACGGCATGTTGATACTGCGAGGCGAAACACGGACGCGCCGCAGACCCGCTTGTTGATCGAGTTGAACGTTTCGCCAAGTCGAATCGACCGCGGCGGTCTCGGGGGCCGCAACCGTCAGTTGTGTCTGCTTCAGGACGGTGCGTGCAGTTCCAGGTCGTTCGACAGCCCGTCGATACAACGGATCGTCTTGACCCGGACGATTGGGAACTCGCCCCTTGACCGACAACGAGATACCGCGGCCTGATGTCAGATCGATCCAATGAGATTGCTCGCTCCGCGAACCGGTCGAAGACTGAATCTGAACCCCGTCTTCCAGGTAAACACGCACGTGATGCCGCTGATCGCTGCGGTTCGCTTTGTCGTGAGCCCACACCACCATGCTGTTGGCGGTATAGGTTTTGTCTCCTTGGGCAACTCGACACGATCCTCGGAACAACGCGATCGTTGTCCCTGCTTCACGCCATTCTTGCGACCAGTCTGCCGATATTTGAATCGGGGCATCACTGATCTCTTGCGGCGATTCATCAGCCAAACCATGCACGTGCGGGCGCGTGATCACGATCGCTATCGCCATAAAGGCGATAGTGAAGGCAACCAGCCATCTGGTCCGCAACTGGAATTGACTGCCCCGCACGGGCGCTCCCGAGTGGATTGAGTCCGAAATCGACCGTCCTTGGTGAATCTAGCCTCAGCCGTGAACCAGCTTTTGGTGTTGAAGAGCCTCGCCTCCGCGAATCTCTTCATCAACTGGTTCGCGACAGAACCCCGGTGGAAGTGGGCTGCGAGTATATGGCAGCCCGTTTTAGAGTGTCAATTTGGGTTTACGGTGGAACGGGGTGCCCGAAAGTTGGGAAAACTTGTGAAACAGCTGTAACATACGTGCCATACTACCGTTGCGGAAACACGGCCATCGGCGGCTCGTTGCAGCCGAATTGCCGTAACATGCGTGCCAGCAATGCGATGCGTGAGTTTGCCAATTCGACGCATCTCTCGACTCTCGTGGGGGGTGAATGTGCGCAGTATTCAAATGCCAAGCTAGCCTGAAACCGTCGGTCTGCCTGACCGCGCCCGTTCGAGATCGAAACCGGCACCGCTGCCGAATCTGTTCGGCAGTTCTCGCCGTGATCTCCCGCAATACTGTGGTTTTTGCTGCGAAACAGAGGCTGGATTGATAGATTCATCAGGCAAGGTCTTGCAGATTACGCGGGACTGAAAGTATCACCACTCCTCATCTCCCAGATCCTGTTTATGACAAGTTTTCTACACACGGGTGCACCAGTTGGTCGCATCGGACGGGCACTGCTTGTGGCCTGGTCGGTGTTTCTGATTTGTGGATTCGTCGTGGCCCGGTGGCTGGAACCAGACCCACGTGGGTTTGGTACGCATCAGCAACTTGGTTTGCCTGAATGTACGATTCGAATGTTGTTTTCGCGGCCATGCCCTGGTTGTGGCATGACCACCTGTTTTTCGTATTTTGTCCGTGGTGATTTACCCTCAGCAGCTCGAGCCAATCCGGCGGGAGTCTTGCTGGCGATGTTATGCGTAATGATGATTCCATGGAGTATCACGAGTGCCGTGCATGGAAGATTCTGGATGGTCGACGAGCCATTAACCTCTCTGGCTGTGATGATCGCAGCTATCGGAGCGGTGGCCTCGCTGGCATGGTTTTTCGCATTCTTGCGTAATGCATGATGTGGCTGATCATGACCCAGCGGATTCGATACAGGATTTTGGTAATTGGAATGGAAGCCAATTGAAACCTCGTCACTTCTGACGATCGGTTTCAACGACGGCGAAGGATCGCCCTATGAACAAGCCCTCAATCGATCTGAATCCCGGACGGCGACTGGTACTCCAGTTCCTGACAGCAGGAATTTGCAGTGCCGTCGTTACGACATTACCAGGATGCTCCCTGGGTGTGATGATGGGCAAAATGATCGCTGGCGAGCCAATGATCCCGGCCGAATTTCGCAAGATGACGAAGGACGATCTGACCAAGGGAAAACACACCGTCCTGGTCGTGTGTACTGCCCCTGAGTCCATCGATTCAGAAAACTCGACACTCGCCTACGATGTGATTGACGGGGTCACTCGGCGAATGAAGCTGCATGGTATCAATGTCGTTAATCCAGATCTCGTCGCCAACTACCTGGATATGAACGGCGGAGGGGACATCGATCCGACACAACTGGCCGAGGAATTTGACCCTGATTACATCATCGTGATCGAAATTCAACACTTCAGCTACCGCGAACCCAACAGTCCGAAGCTGTTGCGAGGCCAGTCCAGTGGGATTGTTCGTGTCGTCGAAGTCTCGGAAATTAATGGACACAAACGAGCCAGCTCAGTATTCGGAACCGAGTTTGCATCGACGTACCCGATCCATCAGCCCGTCTCGGAACAAGGCCGATCTTCATTGATCTTCCAGAAAGAGTACATGGATCGATTCTGTACTCAACTGGCAGAGAAGTTCTATGACCATCGCCCTGGAAACGACATTTAACATCGAGGCCAACAGCTCGCATCTGTGTCGCATCGTAAACGTGCTCTTACCCGTCTGAGGGATTCAAAAATATGTCACGCCGAATTCTCTCGCTGCCGACTCGCCCCTTACTGATTCTGCCGCTCGTCGTCGTATCCCTGTTGCTCAGCGGCTGTCGAGTAGGGATGCTGCTGGGGTTGTTGATTGCCGGTCCACCGACTGTTGAACCGGAATTCGACAAGCAGACCAAGGAATCGATGACGGACAAAGATGTGACCGTCGCGGTTGTCTGCTTTGCGCCGACTGAAGTGAAGTATGCCTTCGAAAACATCGACCACGAACTGGCGAAGTTCGTCAGCTTCCGGTTGCGTGAAAACAAGATCTCGATCATTTCTCCCGACCACATTCGCGCGTGGCTGGAAGAGAACAAGGATTGGGACAAACCTGAAGAAATCGGCGCGGCTTTCAACGCCACGTATGTGATTTATGTCGATCTGAACGAGTTCTCGCTGTTCGAAGAAGGAACGGCAACGCTTTACCGCGGACGTTCGGAAGCGGTAGTCAGTGCCTGGAAAATGGACAAAGACGGCAGCGGCGAGAAAATCTTCAGCATGGAAAAGGTTTCCAAGTTCCCTCAGCAACAACCCGTCAGCACTTCTGAAGAGACCTACAACAATTTCAAGGCTCGGTATCTGGCTCGTCTGAGTGATGAAATCGGGCGGTTCTTCTACGAGTATTACCTGGCTGATGAAATTGGGACCGCGAATTGAACATCGCGGAATCGATTTCGAGAGCGATGCCATGACTGATTCCACCGCGCAACTACGAGAACTGCTTGCCAATCCAGGGATCATTCGCAGCCTGGCTCCTCACGATGCCTTCTCGGCAAAAGTGATGGAGCAGGCAGGAATTCCACTGCTCTTTCTCGGTGGCTTCGGAGCTTCGGCCAGTGCCTTTGGCCTGCCAGACCTGGGGCTTCTGGGAATGGCGGAAATGGCTGAAGCAGCGAGGCGAATGACTGCAGCCGTCAATATTCCGGTCATCGTTGATGGAGACACGGGATATGGAGCCATCCCGAATGTGATTCGGACAGTGCGCGAATTTGAACGTGCGGGTGCGGCGGGAATGCTGCTGGAAGATCAGCTCTTTCCGAAACGCTGTGGACATTTCCGGGGGAAACAACTGATCCCCGTGGATGAGATGTCTGCAAAATTGAAAGCAGCACTCGATGCGCGTCGCGATTCCAAATTTGTTGTCATCGCGCGAACCGATGCGCGGGCGGTAGAGGGGTTGGATGCTGCCATCGAACGTGCGAACCGATATGCCGAAATCGGTGCCGATATGATCTTCGTCGAAGCACCTCAGTCGAAAGAGGAATTGGCAAAGGTCGCTCGTGAAATTCCAAAACCTCAACTTGCCAACATGCTGGTCGGTGGAGCAACGCCGATTCATTCGGCCGTGGAATTGGAGCAACTCGGTTTCAAGATCGTTGTTTCACCGATTGAAAGCCTGGCTGTCACGGCTTTCGCAGTCGACCATCTGGCCAAAGCGATGTTAACGGAAGGCCGGGTCGATACTCTGGCTGATCGGAT
>CAIWEX010000851.1 GCA_903911795.1 uncultured Schlesneria sp. | reverse complement strand
TCCCAGCAAGCAAAGCATCGCCATGAAGAGACGAAGTTGCGGATGGAACGATAACTTCCTCCTCGAAGTCCTATGCGGCAAAACAACTTAGTGGGCGCTGGCCCTGCCGGAAGGGGCCGGCCGTTCAGCATCAATTGTCGCTACATGATTGAACCACGACGCCACCCAGATGCGAAAATCGCGGCGTCACGAAGTATAGCGTCTGAGACGGTTGCGGCGAAGTGGCGAACCGCCGCTTACTCGACCGAATTCGAGGTCGGCTTCTGGCGACGCCAGTCGGCCGATACTTCGTAAGCATAACGACGAACACGGTTGATGCCACCGAGCGGACGATGTGCGGCCAGCGCGTGCCAGACATTGAATGAGAGGTTGATGTACGCTTCCTGCTGACGCAGCAAGGCAATCTCCTGGCGCGGCAGCACGAGATGCGCGACTGTTCGAAAGGGGGATTCACATTCTGGCCATGCAATCGTTGGATCTTCGATAGGCATTGTTTGATCGCAGGTGCGAAGTTGCACCTGGAAGTCAAACCGCACCTCGTGAGTTCGCAGCGATTCTTCCAGCGCCAGACGCATGGCGTTCGACTCTTGCGCCAACTGTTTCAACAACTCCAGATACGAACTCTGGTCATCCCCGACTGGTTTGACCCGATATTTAACGACGTAGTTGCCGAACCGAATGGGAGACATGCTGTAATAGGTATTGTTTGCCGGATGCGATGGCAATTGCCCGGCGATGGAAGCCGCAGTCAGCATCTGGCGCCAATGCCAATGGAGCGGATTCCAGTCACCTGCCGTCAGACCCTGCTGGAGCGTCACGAGCGGATTGTCGTCCGCGTCCAGAATGATCTGTTCCAGTCGTAGATAGTCCTTCACAGTGCGGGCGAAGAAGACTGGATGATTGATCATCAAGAAATCTTGCGTTGCACCGCTGCGCGTGTCGGCAAGGAGCACCTCGCCTTTCACATTGAGGACCTTAAGCGACAATCCGCGGCCATCAGGGATCGCGTCGGATTGGTCCTGGCTGGCTGCGTTGGAAAACCGAACCACGGCCGGGTAGACCCCTTCGTGCTCAAACAACCCCTGTGCCAGTTCATCAGGAAGATTGGGTAGAACCCGAAATTCTGCTTCGCCATAGCCGTGCGTTTTGACATGGACATCCGCACGAGACTCGCCCGTCTTCGCCTTACTCCGGGTAAGAATCGACTTCAAGATCTGGATCACCGACCGGATATCCTCATCTTCGTCGTGAGGAATCGTTTCCACATCATTGCGATACGGGATCGGGGCGCTGGGTGTGGTCATGCATGTTCCTTTGTAAAATTGGAGCAGATCCACCCGAAGATTCGCGACGTTCAGAGTACTGTGTTGCAAGGTTCGCAACGAGGGTGTCTGGATTATCTGACAAGATCACTGTACCCAACCAGCCATTCGAGCGGCCCGGAATTCGCAATTGGCGCAGGGAGCCTCGTTCACGACTGGCACCAGAGATGGTTCGCCAGTATCTTCAACGAACGCAACTGATCGCGAGTTTCGATTGCAAAATGCGTACAGAACCGATGCTGGGGAGTTCTATTGATGTCACCGCTTTCGACGATGGGCCTGCGAATCGCCTCGCGCCGGGATTTTCTCTGCGATGCTGCAGCGGGCTTGGGTGGTGTCGCATTAGCATCGCTTCTCGCTGACGAAAAACTGCTGGCAGACGATGCGAAGTCACCCGTCCGGCCAATCGTTCGTCCCGAAGCTCCTCTGGCCCCGCGAGTCTCTCAGTTCACACCAAAGGCCTCACGCGTCCTGATGATTTTCTGTTCGGGGGCTGTCAGCCATGTCGACACGTTCGACTACAAGCCCGAACTCGTCAAACGTGACGGGCAACCGCTGCCGGGTGTCGACAAACTCGTGACCTTCCAGGGTGAAAACGGAAATCTCGTCGCTCCCCAATGGCAGTTCAAGCCCCGCGGTGAATGCGGCAAGATGATTTCAGACCTGTTGCCAAACCTGGCAGAACTGGCAGACGACATCTGCTTCATCCATTCGATGACGGCCAAAAGTAACACGCATGGTCCGGCCGAAAACCAGATGAGTACCGGATACACGCTGGATGGCTTCCCCAGCATGGGAGCCTGGGTCAGTTATGCCCTGGGAAGTGAAGCCGCAGACCTTCCAGCCTTTGTGGCAATTCCGGACCCACGCGGTGTTCCTCAGGCCGCGTCCAATAACTGGAGCAGTGCCTTTCTGCCTGCCGTCTTTCAAGGGACTCCGTTCAACGCAGACAAGCCGATTGCGAATCTGCAGCGACCTGCCGAGATCACGGCGTCAGCGGATTCTGCAACACGAGCGTTCCTGAAGCGACTGAACGAACAACATCAGAACCGTCATCCGGGCGACAGCGATCTGGCCGCACGAATCGCCAGTTATGAACTGGCAGCAAAGCTTCAGTTGCGAGCGGCGGAAGTTTCGAACCTGGCGGAAGAAAGCCTGGAAACTCAGACGATGTATGGCCTGCATGATACGAACAAGGTGAAGGCAGGCTTCGGAAGAAACTGCCTGCTCGCCCGGCGTCTGCTCCAGCGAGGCGTTCGATTCGTGCAATTGTTTAATGGTGCCTATGCGATGGGGGAAGGGGTCGGGAACTGGGACGGGCACAAAACGTTGAAGGCCCAGTACAGTATTCACGGACCGATCCTGGATCAGCCAGCAGCGGCGCTGCTACGCGATTTGAAACGAACCGGTATGCTCGACGATACTCTGGTGGTCTGGGTCACGGAATTTGGACGGATGCCAACCTTCCAGAAGGGGGCCAGTGGCCGCGACCACAATCCCAAGGGATTTACCGCCTGGATGGCAGGGGCCGGGGTCAAACGAGCCTTCAGTTACGGAGCCACGGACGACTTCGGGCATATCGCCGTGGATAAAGTGACAACGATTTATGATCTGCATGCAACGGTCCTGCACCTGCTGGGGCTGGACCACGAACGATTGAGTTTCTATCACAACGGCATTGAGCGACGATTAACGGATGTCCATGGCCACGTGTTAAAAGAGATTCTGGCTTAGGTCTTTGCCATGCCCGATTTTTTGAGGAATCGTGGCCGAGTTTGGACTGAAGCTTTGCGAGGGAACTCCCGGGTTATCGCGAGGACACTCCAACTACGGTCATTCACCTTCAAACCCAAACTGGGGCATCACCACATTTTCGTTTCAGGATTGATGCCGGAACTTCACATGTCGAGTCAGCCCTCTTCCGATCCACCGACGACCGAACCTGCCGGGGAAGGTCACGATACGGGATCAGCGCTCTGGTTCTGGCCGGGAGCCATCGCCGTAGCTGCAGGTCTGGCAATCGCGGCGGCGCATGCACCCGCCCGGATTCGATTGCTGGGAGCCTTCTCCGTCGCGTTCGGTTTAATCCTCGGGCGGCTGCTGGTTCACCTGGCCGCGACCTTGCATCAGCGACTCAACATTCCCCAGGTCGCGTGGGTGGGCGTTGTGACCGCAGCGGGATTAATCGGGAGCGTCTGCCATCTGGTTGTACTTCAACCGATCCCCGCCCCGCCGACCTTGTCGCACCCCGTGGCAACAATCCTGGCAGCACGGATGCAGGAAGAAAACGGCATCCAGCCCGGTGATACGATTCCCGAGTTTCAACCGGTTACGTACAAACCGCCCACGTTTGGGATTCGAGTTCAAACCTATCTGACAAGCCGCGTGCAGAATCTGGGGACATGGCCGAGTCCTTGGCCTGAGTTGTTCTGGGGGGCTGAGGTCCTGGCGGGTACAGCAGCGGCAGTCGGGATAGCCTGGGCGATGCGGGCGAAGGAGATCACCCCATGATCGTCGGCATTGGCACAGACATTGTGGAGGTCGAACGAATCCAGAAGATGATGTCGGACCATGGCGACCATTTCCTGCAGCGAGTCTTCACGGCTGCCGAGATTGCTCATTGCCAGCCGCGCCGCGAAGCCGCCCAGCACTTTGCCGGCCGCTGGGCCGCCAAAGAAGCGGTCATGAAAGCGCTGGGGACCGGATTCACGCCAGAAGTCGGCTGGACGGATATCGAAATCCTGACGCACCCCAGCGGACAGCCCTACGTCGTGATGCACGGAACCGCGCGCACCTGCAGTGAAAACAAAGGGATCGGAACCATCCTGATCACCCTTTCGCACACCAGAACTTACGCGACAGCAACAGCCATCGGCCTGGCGATTTCGTAGAACACAGTCAGCCGTGTCATTCTGCCACGCAAGTCAATTCCGTGCCGGGTAATCCCTTTTGCCTCCAACGATTCCGATGGATTGCAGAATCGAGCAGCTTGGAAAGATGGCCCGACCTCATGAAAAGTCATGATGCTCACGCCCGCTTCGCTCAAGTCGCAAAGACGCCAAGAATTGAAGAATGCCATAAAGCATCTCTAACAATCGAAATTCTCATCCTTCCTTCTTCGCGTCTTTGCGTGCGCCCCTCTTCCTGAAAGAGAAAGAGTTCAAGAAGTCCTACGGACGTGCTATTCCATCCAACTTTCGACGAAAGGTGTGGCGGCATGAATCTTCACCTGATGGCCTCGCGGTCGGCGGTCTGAGTTGTAAGAATGGTCTGTTGCAATGTCCGTGTCGGACCTGTCCGACACCATTCATTGCAGGTAGCAACGTGCCACGCGATTTGTGACGATTCGCTCGACAGCAGGCCATAGACGTGCTCGTCCGGTCGCTCGATTTGGTTGAGGGGGCTCCCGCATGAGAAGGAGTGTTGAATGGGCAGGCGAGTGATGCAGATCGGGTGGTGTCTTGCTCTGTCATTTCTGGGGGAGTCGCTGCTTGTCGGTGGCAGATTTGCCTTGGGGGCTGAGCCCGCCGGGCCGTCGCGGAATTCCAGGCCCAATATCGTCTTTATTCTGGCTGACGATCTCGGGTATGGAGACCTGGGTTGCTTTGGACAGAAGAAAATCCGTACCCCAAACCTCGACCAGTTGGCGAAAGAGGGAATGCGGCTGACGCAGCACTATTCGGGGAATGCCGTCTGTGCTCCGTCGCGCTGCGTGCTGATGACCGGTCGCCATCCGGGACATGCCTTTATCCGCAACAACCGCGAAACCAAGCCCGAAGGGCAATATCCGATTCCTGCCAATACGGTGACATTGGGGAAACTCCTGCAAAAGCAGGGTTACGTGACGGGGGCATTTGGCAAATGGGGGCTGGGCGGCCCGGAATCGGAGGGACGACCGCTGCAGCAGGGGATCAATCGATTCTTCGGCTTTAATTGTCAGGCGGTCGCCCACAATTTTTACCCCACTTACCTGTGGGATGACGAAAAACGATTCCCCTTGAGAAATCCCCAATTCCCGGCTCATCAGCCCAAACTCCCGGAGGGAGCGGATCCCCGCAGTCCGGCCAGCTATGCGGGATATGTCGGGCCGGATTATTCGGCGGACATCATTACCGAGCAGGCTTTGAAATTTGTTCGAGATCACAAGGATCAGCCGTTCTTTCTCTATGTTCCGACGACGATTCCTCATCTCGCGCTGCAGGCTCCGGAAGATGCCTTGAAGGAATATGCCGGACAATTTCCGGACGATCCCCCGTATGTGGGAGGCCGCGGCTATTTGCCTCATCGAACACCTCGTGCAGCCTACGCAGCCATGGTGACTCGAATGGATCGTCATGTTGGTCAGATTGTTTCGCAAATCCGTGAACTTGGGCTGGACGATCAGACGATCTACGTCTTCAGTTCTGACAACGGACCGCTGTATGACAAACTGGGGGGGACAGACTGCGAATTCTTCGAATCGGCCGGGCCGCTGCGGGGCCGGAAAGGATCGCTGTATGAAGGAGGATTTCGGGAGCCCACGATTGTTCGCTGGAAAGGTCATATTCCTGCGGGGACGATCGGTGACCGGGTCACCGGATTTGAGGACTGGCTGCCAACGTTGCTGGATCTGATCGGGGCCTCAAACGCGATTCCGTCGGGCCTGGACGGCATCAGTTTTGCCCCCGCGTTACTCGGCAAGAATCAGGCGGAACGGCCATTCCTGTACCGTGAATTCCCAGGATATGGCGGGCAGGTCTCGCTGAGGATGGGTGACTGGAAAGGTGTCGTCCAAAACCTGATACCACAAGGAAAACGAGCGGCTCAGCCCTGGAAGATCGAGCTTTACAACCTGAAAACCGATATTGGTGAAACGACGGATGTCGCGGCGAAGCATCCCGAGATTGTGGCACGGATCGATCAGTTGATGCGTGAACAGCATACGCCATCGGCCGAATTCCCGTTCCCGGCACTCGACAAACGTTAGTCACCAGAATGAAATACACCGGCCGTCCGATTTGTGGTGATGAACTCCAGCGTGATCAACTCCAGCGTGATCAACTCCAGACCGTCTAAGAATCTTTCATGACACCTTCGATTCTCTATTGTGGTGACACGTCGCTCGACCAGGCGGCAAGCTATCTGGCAGGGATGATTTCCCATTTCGGCTGGCAGTTTGATTACGTGCCAAGTCACAAGCCCGTAACACGTGATCTGATTGAGCAGTCGCGGTCACTGCTGATCCTCAGTGACTATCCGTCGCAGCAGTTCGATGCGTCGCTGCAGGCGATTGTCGCGGAACAGGTGCAGCAGGGGATGGGGCTGATGATGATCGGTGGATGGGAGTCTTATCACGGGTTGGGTGGCGACTGGGATATGACGGTTCTGGGCCAGTTATTGCCGGTAGAGATCTCTGGCAGCGACGACCGGACGAACTTCGACCAGCCCGCGCTGCTGCATCCGACCGGTTGGAATTCGACGCTGTGGGATTTGCCCTGGTTCCAGCGTCCACCGACCGTCGGAGGAATGAACCGGTTTCAGGCGAAGTCGGGGACTCAAACCTTGTTGTCAGTCACTCCGTTTGTGCCTCACTACGAATCGAGTTCCAGTTCCATTCACTGGTCTGCGGGTGATTCCCTGCCAGCTCTTGTCACGGGTTCCTCGGGGGCCGGGCGAACGGCGGCGTTTGCCAGCGATGTGGCACCGCACTGGGTCGGTGGATTTGTGGACTGGGGGCCATCGCGCGTGACTGCTCAGGCCACGGGTGCCGGTGCGATTGAGGTCGGCAGTGATTACGTCCAGTTTTGGAAACATCTGCTGGCATGGACCGGACGGTTTGAGTAAACACAGTTTTACTGAACATTGAACACGGCGATGCCGCTGTTTCAGAATTTCGGTTAGTACTTTTTCATCACACAGATTGAGGTTTGTTGAATGGCCAAGGGGAATGTTCTGATTGGGCAGTCGGGTGGTCCGACGTCGGTGATCAATTCGTCGCTGGCGGGCGTTGTCGATGGGGCAATTCGAACCAAAGGGATCGGCCGCGTTTTCGGGATGCGCTATGGGATCGAAGGAGTCTTGAATGACTTTCTGGTCGATCTTGCCAGCGAGTCCCCCGACGTCTTAAAGGGGCTGCGATCAACTCCGGGTAGTGCCCTTGGATCCAGTCGACTGAAGCTGAAGGAAGAGCACTTTCCTGCCATCCTGAAGCAGTTGAAGAAGTACGACGTTCGTTATTACTTCATGATCGGTGGCAATGACACGATGGATACGATTCATCGTGTGACAAAATATGCGAATGAAAACGGCCACGAGATGATCGGTGTCGGTGTTCCGAAAACCGTGGATAACGATCTTTTTGGGACCGATCATACGCCGGGGTATCCAAGTGCAGCCCGGTATATGGCACTCAGCGTCCTTCAGGCAGGTATTCTGTCGCGCGACATGCAGAAGGTTGATCAATTTGTGATCTTCCAATCGGTCGGACGCAGTGCCGGCTGGCTTCCGGCAGCGACGGTGCTGGGGCGAACGTCGGAACTGTCGGCTCCGCACATCCTGCTGCTGCCAGAGCGACATTTTAATCGAGATACATTTCTGCAGACAGTTGCGGCGGCCCATAAGAAACATGGTTTTGTCAGCATCGTCTGCGGGGAAGGGATCACGAATGCCGACGGGACTCCGGTCAGTGTTTCGCAGACGAAGGACAAGTTTGGGAATGTCGAATTCGGTGCCATGGGTGGGACGAGTGCGGCGATGATGCTGCATCGGATGATCGCCGACGAATTCGGCTGGCGTGGCGAATTCCAGGTGACGGAATCTCTGCCGATGTGCGCGGCAGATCGCGGCACGAAACTGGACTTCGATGAAGCATTCGCGTGTGGCAAGCAAGCGGTGAAGCTGGCGGCTCGCGGCGAAGGGGGAGTCATGGTGACCATGAACCGGACCAATAAACCGGGCACCCCCTATGCGATCGAGTTCGGCACAATTTCGCTGAGCGAAGTTGCCAACCACGAGCGTCCGATGCCGGATAATTTCATCACGAAAGATGGATATGGCGTGACAAAGGCGTTTCTCGATTACGCAGCACCGCTGGTTGGTCCGATGCCATCGTATTCGTCGCTGGTCGCGAAGCGCGCCAAGCCCTGAAGCGAGGGCGCATTTTGAAATGGAGTCTTACGGCCCAAGTGGGCCAGCAATTCACCCAGCCAGGGCCCTTCGGCCCTGGGGAACGATGTAAAGACAGGATCTGAGGCCTGAAGGGCCGAACATTCCTTTGGACTTTAGACTCATCGAAAGGAACGACCGGCCCTTCAGGCCTCATAAAGATTTTGGTGGGATCGATTCCAGGGCCGAAGGGCCCTGGCTGGGCGAACTACTGGCCCTTTGGGCCGCAAACCATGGCTGAACCTGCCGAAAATTGCATTCTGCGATGTGTTGATACCTGTGGTCTTGGAGTCTTCGACAGGCCGTGCTTGATACCAATCCAGGTTCGCACCTCGCGGGCTGTTCAAAGACTCCAGTAACACAAGAACTTGAATGCGGGCAGCGATGGTTTGGATGGAAAACTCGGGTAACGGTAGCCCTGCCGATAACAATACAGTCCGCTGATTTCCAATAATTCAGCGATGAAAATCAAGGAGATACCCTTTCATGAAGATCGATCGCGAACCTTATTCGCAATTCAACCTGGTCCGTGACATGCTTGCTGCGGTCGACGTGATTCGAACATTTGATCCCGGTATGGTTCAGCCGACAGCAGCAGAAATTGCCGCGACCGGTCGACTTCTGTTGACGGGCGAGGGGTCGAGTCGACTGTTTCCGGCCAAGAGCGCGATCATGCATTCCCGTCGGCAGGGTTGGCCCTGTGTCTTACATACCGAAGCGGGACGACAGTCGCAGGAATATTCGCTGCAGGACTGGTCAGTACTGGGGATGTCTAATTCCGGGCGAACGGCAGAAGTCATTCGACTGTTCAACGGTTTGAAGGACGCGGGCCATCAATCCCGTTACAGCCTGACGGCCCTGGCGGACTCACCGCTGGAGGCCGCTGCAAAGCGAGGGCATGTGTTGAAGTGTGGCAAGGAAGGTGCTGTGGCGGCCACAAAAAGTGTGGTTGAGCAGGCATTGTTCTGCCGAGGACTCGTCGAAGCCATCGCTGGAAAGCCAAGTCTGGTCGGAAGGCTGGCGGAGCTCGCGAAGAATGTGGAAGCCGCGTTAACTTTGGCAGTCGATCCCGAGATTACAAGTCGGTTGGCCAAGGCTGGAACGATCTATTTTGCTGGCCGCAATGACGGTGTTGCCGAAGAATTGACACTGAAGACCAACGAAATCACTCGTAAGAGAAGTGATTACCTGGAAGGGACTTACGCTGTTCACGGCATAGAAGAGATCATGCAGGCGGATGATGTGGTGATCTGGATCGATCCCTACCAGGAATCCGAACAGAAATTTCATGATGTTCTGGTCAAAGGAGTCGGGCTTTCGGTAATCGCCGTCGCATCGCGTTCCACGATGTTTCCGACTGTTCAGATTCCAGATTCCGGGGACCTGGCGGGATTTGTTCAGCTTGCTGCGGGCTGGAATCTGTTGGTGGAGACCGGGATGGCACTGGGGATCAATGTCGACAAGCCTCAGCGGGCACGTAAAGTCGGCAACGAGTTCACAGGTTGATGGGGCAGGGCGGCAAGGCCATTTCGCTGAGGCTTCGGTGGACTTTCAGGGAAAGAGCTACAAAAGTCTTGAATTAACGGACGGCAAGTACGATACTAATTTTCGTAGCGCAATCTTCATCTTCGGTGCTGCAATTCGTTTCACTTCGTCCGTGTTTCTGCGGCTTTTGCCGATTTTGTCGCAACTCTTTCTGTCGGGAGGTCATCATGCGCCGTCGAGGGTTTACCCTGATCGAACTGCTTGTTGTGATTGCGATTATCGCAGTCCTGATCGCATTGTTATTGCCAGCTGTTCAGCAGGCACGCGAAGCCGCTCGGCGAACGCAGTGCAAGAACAACCTCAAGCAGATGGGGTTGGCAATGCACAATTACCATGACACCTACAACATGTTTCCTCCCGGTGCCATCGCCACTTCCGTCGGTGGTTGGGGGACTTCGTGGTACATGCGAGTACTTCCATTTGTCGATCAG
Source organism: uncultured Schlesneria sp. (assembly GCA_903911795.1). Lineage (GTDB taxonomy): Bacteria > Planctomycetota > Planctomycetia > Planctomycetales > Planctomycetaceae > Schlesneria. The sequence continues at coordinate 12,445 of CAIWEX010000851.1, read as the reverse complement.
GCTCCGGTTTTCAACAAGCTGACGTTCAGCGGAACTCACCATGGCTGGGCCTGGACAGGTTCAGCGGAAGGGAATGCTAACGGGCAGGTGTTGCGCGGCGCTTCATTTACGTTTGCTCTGTGTCCTTCCAGCCCTCTCAATCCGATCGCGAACAATGACATTCCTGTCACCAATCCACAGTACTATGGGATTTCCGGGGCAACTGACGGAAATGGTTACACTAATCCTCCTGGCAGCCTGCGACCTTGTTGTGGATGCTGCAGCGGACAGGAACTCACCGGGCAGATTTCCGGTGCCGGAATGCTGGTGCCAACACGAGGTCTTTCGACCAAGGATGTTACGGATGGAACATCGAATACGATGATGATTGGTGAATCCTCCAATTTCATTCTCAATGGCTCCGGTGCTAAAGTTGTGCAGGTGACAGGTGCCCATGGAATCATGATGGGAACCGCCCGTCTGGAAACTGTTGAACAGGGGTCCAGTAATTTTGAACGCTGCTTCAATATGACGACGCTGCGGTATACCCCCAACGCTCCGGTCATTGATAACAACGCCAGTTTCCCCGGGATCGGCTTTAATTTCGGCAGCAACAACCCGCTGAACTCGGCACACACCGGGGGGGTGCAATGTATGTTGACGGACGGTTCTGTCCGGTTCATCAGTGACAACACAGACATGTTCACGCTGCGAAAGCTGTGTGCCCGAAATGACGGGTTGGTGGTCGGCGAATTCTGATCGTTCGGAAAAATGATTCAGAAATGTTCGTACAGGACGGCCCCCTTCGGCCGTCCGTTTGCTTTCTTGTACTTCGGTGTCTTGAAAGCTTGGATTTCAGAATCGATACTGGCAATTGTCAGTCATTCGGGCCAATTCCCCGCATCAGATCGCTGGTTTGCAGGCTGATGCGAGATTAAGTTTTTCTCTTTCAGGTCGGGACCAATTTCAATGAACGTCAACTCAGGATTCTCATTCAAACGTCGTCAGTCGCTTTTGAAACTGGCGGTCACATGCGCCTTGGCAGTCAGTCTTTCGGTTGGTTGTGGTGCGAAAGCCCCACCAAAGCCAAAAACCGAACAGGCATCGATCAGCGGGACAGTGAAGAACGGCGATAAGAACGTGCCTGTCAATACCGAGGTCGTTTTCGAAAATGCCAAGGAAGGGTTAACGATCGCCGCCAGGACAGATTCGAATGGGAAATTTCAGCTTTCGGCGACGGACCCACGGATTGGAATTCCCGTCGGGAGGTATAGGGTGGCGGTCAGACCGCCGACGGCAGCCGTGGCACCCGTTCAACCAGGTAGTGCCGATTACCAGAAATTGATGCAGTCCGGTGGACAGGCCGCGCCTCCTCCAGTTGCCGGTTCAGAGTTGATCCCTGGCAAGTTTCATAAGTTCGAAGAAAGTGGACTGGAGCTCGAAGCTAAGGTCGGTCAAAACGATTTCCCGATCGACCTTTCCAAATAGTATCTCATGTAACGACGGCAGGACGGACGAGTCGCGCAGGCGACTCGCCTCCTGCAATTGCCAGACAGCTTCGCAAGGGTTCGCTTCAGGACAGTTTGTCTCACGGAGCCGCAGAGTCACGGAGATGCCTGAGAACGAGATCGATTGTCGACAGTGTAGTCCGTTTGCACCATCACGCGAATCATCGTCGGCGCGTTGTGATTCTCTCCGTGGCTCTGCGCCTCCGTGAGAACTCAAAAGAGCGAACAAGGCCGTTCCACCGAATCGTGCGACCCGGACGTCGGATAGAGACTCGCGGTTTTATGCCAGAACAGCCGACGCCACCGAACCGTGGACGTCTGTCAGGCGGAAGTCGCGACCACTGTATCGGAATGTCAACTGAGTGTGGTCCAGGCCCATCAGGTGTAGAATCGTGGCGTGCAGGTCGTGAACATCCATCCGGTTCTCGACTGCATTCACCCCAACCTCATCCGTCGCGCCATACGTCAGTCCACCCTTCACGCCACCCCCTGCCATCCAGACGGTGAAGCCTGTGTTGTGGTGGTCACGTCCCTTGGCTCCCTGGGCTGTTGGTGTTCGTCCGAATTCGCCACCCCAGAGCACGAGTGTCTCTTCAAGCATACCGCGCGACTTCAGGTCGGCCAGCAATCCTGCGATGGCCTGATCACTCTTTAAGGCATCGCGTTTGTGGTCCATGATGTCGCCGTGAGCATCCCATGGCTGACCGGCACCGTAATAGAGTTGCACCATCCGGACACCGCGCTCGACGAGGCGACGTGCGATCAGGCATCCATTCGCAAATTCACCATCTCCGTAAAGTGTCTTGGTCGATGCCGATTCCAGCCCGATATCGAAGGCATCCTGAGCCTCGAACTGCATTCGGAACGCCATTTCGAGCGAAGCGATCCGGGCTTCAAGTTCCAGATCCTGACCACGAACTGCCAGATGTTTCTGATTCATTGCCTGCAAGACATCCAGCACCTTCCGCTGCTCGGGTGTGCCCAGATGCTTATTGTTCAGGTGCCCGATGACCTGTTTGGGATCGATACGGGAATTGTTGATATGCGTTCCCTGATAAATTCCTGGGAGAAAGCTGTTTCCCCAGAGCGCCGGACCAACGACCGGCTTGCCAGGACACAGGACGACGTAGCCGGGCAGGTTTTGATTTTCACTTCCCAGGCCGTAGGTGAGCCACGAGCCCAGGCTGGGGCGAATCGGCTGTTGAGCCCCGCTGTTCATCATGAACAGTCCTGGTTCATGATTGGGGGTTGTTGTGTGCATCGATCGAATCACACACAGGTCGTCGGCATGTCGCGAAAGATGCGGAAAGAGTTCACTGATTTCCATGCCGCATTCGCCATGTTTGGAGAATGCGAACGGAGACGGCATGAACTTGCCGCCGCGACCGGACTTTCCTTCATGTTCTTTCAATCCCGGCTTGTAGTCGAATGTGTCCACATGCGACGGACCGCCGTTCATAAACAAAAAGATGACCTGTTTGGCGCGTGGCGGAAAATGCGGTGCACGTGGAGCCAGCGGATTGCTGGCATCGACAGAAGGCGCCGTCGCCCCCTGCGTCTGTGACGCCAGCAGACTTCCCAGACCCAGCATTCCGAACCCCGTACCGGTCCGCTTCAGCATTTCGCGTCGCGAGAAAATGCTATTCCATCGGTCTGCTGTCAGCTCGGCCTGGATTTGTTCGGTCATGAGAAACCTCGTTGAATTCCGCGAGCGGAATTGGATTCAGTCGACAAAAGAAAATTCGTTCGTTCCCAGCAGTGCCAGCGCATATTGTTCCCAGGCCGAAATGGCATTCCCGCCATTTCCAGTTGTGGTTGCGGATCCCAGGAATGTCAGCCCCAGCTTCAATTCGTCATCAGTCGGCGGGCGGCTGAAGAGCGACGCGAAGGCCTGTCGGATTTTTACGTCATCTGTTGCATCGCGGTTCGCATTCAGACGACTGGCGAGAGCCCGAGCCCGCTGCGTCATGAAATCGCTGTTGAGCACAAACAATTGCTGCAGTGGTACCGTGGTCACACTACGGCGGTCACTGGTAATGTTGGGATCTGGAAAATCGAAGAGTCTTAAAAGGTCGTTCAGTTGATGTCGGCTGATGAACGCATAAATCGTACGCCGCCGATTGCCACTAGACCCGAGATCGATGGGAGGGCCACCCACCGTACGATCCAATTCATTCGTAACTGCCAGCATAGCATCGCGCCAGGGTTCCACTTCCAGTCGCCGCCGATTCATTCGCCAGAGCAGTTTGTTTTCGGGATCAATCTCGCTGCCATCGGCCCGATAGGCACTGCTCTGCCGGTAGGTTGCCGAAAGCATGATTTCGCGGTGCAGTGTCTTCAGCGACCATCCCGAATCCATAAAGCGGACTGCCAACGTGTCGAGCAGTTCGGGGTGAGTCGGGCGATCGCCCAAATGACCGAAGTTACTCGGCGTCCGGACCAGTCCAAATCCAAAGTGACCTCGCCAGACGCGATTGACGATGACGCGAGCCGTCAACGGATTGTCTCGCGATGAGATGGCTTGAGCGAGCTCAGCCCGGCCACTCCCTTTGGCCCCCATTGCCTTACGCTCACCACCCGTCAGCACGACTGGCAGCGACCGGGGAGCAACGTCGCCCTGCTTGGTGGGGTTCCCCTGCAGATAGATTTTCAAGTCGCGGCCCGACGTATCGGCCAAGGAATGTGCCATCGCAACCTGGATGGAATCGAATTCTTTCTTCAACCGGTCCTGCTCGGTTTTCAATTGCGTCAACTGTTGTGCGGCCGGTTCAGGCAATCGCTTGTCAGCGTCGCTACCGGGAATCGCCAGCAACCCTTGATCGTAGAGGAGATTCGAAAGCAATTGAGCATCCAGCTTCGCCTGCTGCAACTCGGCATCTGTGCGAGCAGTTCCTGATGCTGGTCCTGCCGCTGCGACAGGAGCCGCTGGCAGCGGATCTTGCTCGAGTCGTGCCCCCGAAAAGACGGTGTGGTCGCTGCTGATCGTATTGTCGCCAGGCCCCATACCAGCCCCCGTGGCAACCAGAGTCAGGTACCTGGCTTCGGCAGGAATCGGAACTTCAAACCTGGCAAACTTTCCATCAGCTTTGAGCGGTGCAGGGATCTCGCCCGAGAAGTAATAGACCCGATCATTTTCACCAATCGTCGCTGGCTGCCCGTTAATCGACGCGGAAATGATTCCGTCGTAGACATCCTTCTTGCGATGTGGACGAGACACGATCACAGCCAGGTGAGCACTCGGTCCTGTACCACCAAAAGTATCGTCGTTCAATCCTGCTCGATCCGCTCGAAAGACAAACCGTTGATCTGCAGGGAGCAAGCCAGCTTGTCGCAGCTTGTCGAGATCGAACGTGATCAGAGCATTGGCATGCATACCGATTCCCTGCTCAGTTCGTCCGGCGTTCGAGGGAAACGATTGTCCAAGTGTGCGGATGCCACCAGTAGCATCCCAGCCATCATTAATCACGCCTCCATGCGAACTGCCATCGCTGCCGAGTTTCGTGAAATCGAAATGAACATCGCTGGCGATCTGTGTCTGTCGGCCCCACCCCTGAACCACTCGATCAACACCAAGACTCTTATCGCTGGCGGCGGCTCCGAATTTATCGATGGCAATTGCCGAACTGAGCGAGACTCCTGCCTGGTCATCGAACAGGTTACCCAGTGGAATGACTCCCGGCGGAACGACTGCTTTGTCGTTCAAGTTGACAAACGCAATGTTCTCGCCGAACTCCGCAAAGAGCTGATCCTTCGCTGGCAGCTTCGACTGTACGAGTGCCTGGAACTCGGTCGCGAATTGCTGCACAGAAGTGAGTGCCGCGGCATCGCCTGACAGATCCAGCTTGGGATCTTGCTTTCCGTACCACTCGTACCAACCCGCCAGCCAGGGACGCGACTTTTGGGCTTCGCCCGTGGCCGACAGAAAGTCGACCCAGCGCTTTAGCAGAACTTCGCTCACCTTTTGCTCACCTGCCACCTTAGCCAGGATCTTTTTGTCGTTGGGCTTGGCCTTTTGTTGATTGATCCCCTTCCAGGCCGCAGTCATGTACTGAGGGATCTCGGCAACCAGTGTCACACGCAGCTTGCGAGCTTCCTCATCCAGGAATCGATCGAGTTGCAATTGATGTGCTTTGACACCAGCGTCTGCTCTGCTCTTCTGATCGAGGACTTCTTGGGGAACGATGGGACGCTCCTGATAGTCCGAACTGGCGAAAATCCCGGCCAGACCGTAATAGTCGGCCGTTGTAATCGGGTCGTACTTGTGGTCATGGCAGCGTGCACACGAAATGGTGAGCCCCAGAACACCGCGAGTCAGTGTGTCAACGCGGTCGTCCCACTCGTCCGCCAGGGCCTTTGCCTGCTCACCATTGTCCTGATAATAAACCGGCCCGAGCGCGAACAAACCTAATGCGGAAAGTCGTTTGGGATCGCTGGGGCTACCGATCAAGTCTGCGGCAATCTGCTCGGCGACAAATCGGTCGTAAGGCATGTCTCGATTGAAGGCATCCACGACCCAGTCCCGGTACCGAAACCCCTGAGGATAGTTACGAGCTTTGAAGGTGTGAGCCTGGTCTTCACCGTAGCGGGCAACATCCAGCCAGTGGCGTCCCCAACGCTCGCCATAATGAGGTGACTCCAGGAGCCGATTGACGACGGTTTCAAACGCCTGTGGCGAAGGATCATTGACGAACGCTTCGACTTCTTCCGGAGAAGGAGGCAGTCCGATCAGATCAAACGTGGAACGCCGGATCAGAGTCCGACGGTCCGCCGGTTCACTCGGCTTGAGTGCATGCTTTTCCAATTGAGAGAGAACAAACTTGTCGAGTTCTCGCTTGGGCCATTCCGCCTGTTGAACGGTTGGTGCGACCGTCACTTTGGGTGGCTGAAACGACCAGAGCTTGCTTGCTTCGGCAAAGTCCATTCGGGGAGACGTGGCAGCAACGGGGCGAACGCGAGGGTCGACTGCCCCCTGTCGAATCCACTGTTCAAAGTCGGCAATCACGTTGGCGGGAAGTTTTCCCTTGGGTGGCATTTCCACGCCATCATACTTCAGTGCTTTGAGCAACAGACTCTGTTCGGGCTTTTCCGGAATAATGGCGGGACCGGAATCGCCACCTTTCATCAATCCTTCGCGGTGATCGACCAGCAGGCCCCCCTTGAGAAGCTTGGAGGAAACGCTGTGACATTCCTGGCAATGTGTTACCAGAATCGGGCGTATTTTCGCCTCAAAAAACTCAACGGCCGCGGGATCCGGTTCAACCGCGAATGAGACCGTTGAGGCCATCAGGACGACGATGGGCGAGACCCAGCCGAAAAAACGGCACTTCATAACGCAATCTCGCAGCAGGTAGGAGTTCTGGCGGGCATTCAGTCGGCAGACGTCATTCCATTGAACAGTGGCAGATCCGCCACAGGCAAGTCCGATCCCTCGATCCCATCAGGATTCATCGAGTTCGCGGCAGTGAATGCTTGTGTCCGAATGGAAGAACTCTCCCAACCGGCAGATCCATCAACACCCGTCGATTCTACCTCATCCCACCCGGAAACCAAGGGAGCAGGTGGTTCCGTTCGGTATTTGGAAGTGGGTGGTGGTGTGGTTGAGTCACCTTGCTGCAGTCCGCTGACAGGGTCAGGAGACCCGCGCCGAACAGCGACTCGCGCCGAACACGAATGGTTTACCAGTTCGACTGGGATAGCGAAACGGGACGTCCTTGCGATCCGAGTTGCAGTTCAGGTCTGAAGCAGACTGTCCGATCGATCGTTTCTCGTCGAAAGGGAGCGTTCAAATTAACCATCGATTCGCCGCCTCCAAGGAACAGGTAACCGTCTGGGGCAAGATTAGAAGCAGTCCTTTGCAAAACAGATTCTTTGACTGCCTGATCGAAGTAGATCAGTACGTTTCGCATGAAGACAATGTCAAAGCGAGGCATGATGCCCCAGCGTCCGGCAAGGTTCAGTTTGCGGCAGTCAATCCATTTCCGAAGTTCAGCGTGTGCCCGCCATTTCAATCCTTCTCGCGTGAAATATTTGGCCAGCAGTGCCGAGGGCAACCCGCGTGAAACTTCTTGCTGCGAGTACAGCCCTGCTCGAGTCCGTTCCAACATTTCGTCACAGATGTCAGTAGCGACGATCCGGACATTCCAGGAAACAAGTTGGGGGAAGTATTCTCTCAGTGTGATGGCCGTGGTGTAAGATTCCTGTCCGCTGGAACAGGCGCCGCTCCAGATAACCAATTGTTTGGTTCGGCTGCGTTCCTGTATCAGGGCTGGAATCACAGTGCGACGCAATGCTTCGAACGGTTGAACGTCGCGAAAAAAACTCGTCTCGTTGATTGTCATCGCAGCCGCAACATGGTCGTCGTATCTCCCTGGAGTGCGTTTCAACTCAGCGACCAGTGCTTCGATGTTGGGCAGACCGAGTTCCTCAACAACTGGGGTCAGCCACGATTCCATCAAATACGTGTGTTTGTGCGTCAGCACGTTGCCGGAACGGCGCACCGCGAGCTGTTGCAGGTAAGTGACGTCGGTTTCAGAAAGTGCCATCGGACGAACCTTTGTGATCGCAATTCAAATTCATTCGAATGGGGGGGAGAGAAGTTGGATGTCAGGCGGTGGACCATTAACGTGAACGGACGGGTGCCATCAGCGGAGTTGACATCCGGCGGGTCCGGTCGACGATTTCACGGGCAATTTGTGGGAGTGGCAGAACGGCGCTTGCAAGGCCTGCGCGCGTGACGGCGCGTGGCATACCCCACACGACACTGCTGGCTTCGTCCTGTGCAATGACTTGACCGCCAGCATCGCATATGGCCCGGCTACCGTCTTCGCCGTCGCGCCCCATGCCAGTCAGGATCACCCCCAGGCAATAGCCACCATAAACTGTAGCGATCGATTGAAAGAGCGGGTCAACGGAAGGGCGGCAGGAATTGACCAGCGGTCCGTGCGCAATTTCGAGGATGCAATCCGTTCGTCGCTTCTTAACGGTCATGTGGAAATCACCAGGTGCGATCCAGACATCCCCGCGTTGCAAAACAGCACCGTCGACACCCTCACGGACCCGCAACGAACATGTCGTATCCAGGCGTGCGGCCAGCAACTGTGTGAACACAGCGGGCATATGCTGAACAATGACAATCGGAACCGGAAAATCGGCGGGAATCGCCTCAAGTACCTCGGCAAGCGCGTTTGGTCCGCCAGTTGAAACTCCGATGGCAACGATGTCAACAGGTTTGCGAGCCACGGACACATTCACGGTCGCAGGTGCTGCTGACCTTGTCATTCCGCTCATCGCTGCCTTGGGAAGTGCATTGGTTGCGATGGGGGGGTGAGGAGTCACAGGCCGCCCGACAGGACTTGTCCCACCCGTAGCTCGCAACTGTTGCCTGCGTCCCCGTTGCTTGATTTTCGGAATCAGCTCGCTCCTGATATAGCCCAGGGCGTCGACGGCATGTCCTTGGCGCGTCGGCTTCGTCGCATAGTCATTTGCGCCTGCAGCGAGTGCATCCAGAGTCGCCTGACCGCCAGCCGACGTAATCGAACTGAACATCACAATGGGAATGGTAGGAGAGACCTTTCGGATCGCCATTACCGTTTCCACACCATCCATGACGGGCATTTCCACGTCAAGCAGCACGATGTCGGGGCGTTGTGACGCGAGCAATTGCAATACTTCACCGCCGTGAACTGCCATTCCCGTGATCAACAGTTCGCGATCTGCAGTAAACGCTTGGGATAGCAATCTGCGAATCACGGCTGAGTCGTCGGCCATTAAGATGCGAATTGGACTGGATGTCATAGAGATTGCCGTTTGAAACGATGCCGAATGTGAACCGAAAAATGATGGATTCGCGAGATCAGGGCATTTCCCGAGTTTTCTCTGTCAATCTTACGCAGACAGATTGAGAACGGGTTCGAGATCCAGTACGAGCAACAGGCGCTGGTCGAGTTTGTAGACACCTCGAATCAAGCTTCGCGGCACTCCTCGTAACGTTTCCGGGGGAGGTTCAAAACGGTCGGAGTTGATTTGCAGCACATCACCGATTTCGTCGACCAGCAGACTGACTGGGCCCGAATGTGTCCGCACCACAACGTTCATTAACGGCTTTTGGGTCGTTCTTTCGTGGAGTCCAATACGGCGGCGGAAATCAAGTGCCGTGACGATCTGGCCTCGCAGGTTCATTAACCCCCGCACGATGGGCGAGGCACACGGAACGCGAGTCATCTGCTGTTCACGAATGACTTCCTGGACACGTAACACCTCAATTCCGAAGTGCATGTCTTCAACTCGAAAAGTACAAAAGGCGGACTGGGTATCCATAAAACTTCTTTCGTCTTAATGCGCGTAGTCTCGTTTGATGTGGTCGAGTCAATTGTTAATCGAGTGCGTCAGGCACAAATCAGCCGTGAGAGATCGATGATCCTGGTCACCTGTCCACCCATGATTTGTTGGCTGCCTAACACGGAATCCGGGTCGCAGACGGCGTGATCGATGATGTCGAGAATCTTACCGACCATGAATCCATAGTCATGCTGATCGCCACGGTAGACGACAACTGAAATCGTCCCCACTTCGGTGCACACCCCTCCAAACCCACCATCGAGCGATATCAATGGCATGATCTTTTCTCGATATTGAGTCACGACTTGATTTCCAAACCGTTCCACAGCTTCGGGCCTGATTTCCTCCAGGCGTGCCACAGTTGACAGGCAGATCGCCGCCCTTGATCCGTCACCCGGGTCAACAATCAGGTACTCCTGATTCCTTGCGACTGTAGCATCCTTTCCGGTAGCCGCCTCTTGCATGGTCCGGCCTCTGTCGGCTCCCAGTACGTGGCCTTGCCGCGCGATTCCCGCAACATCGAGAATCAGCGAAACGGTTCCGTCTCCCATGATTGTCGACCCCGCGAATATCGTCAGATCTTTCAGGTGTTGCCCGAGCGGTTTGACAACAATTTCCTGAGTGTCCGAAATACGATCGACGACGAGCCCAAATTGTCGATTCTCAGCCTGTAAGACGACAATGTTCACGATCTCTGCCTCACGGCGTTCGGTGTCGCTGCGACGTGGACGAAGTCCCAGTTCCTCATCCAGGTAGATCAACGGTAATAACTGGTTTCGCAGGCGATAGACAGGGACCGAGTGCATGGTTTCGATTCGTCCATGCGTCCCTTCGGAATCCAGACGTACAAGTTCCAGAAGACTGACCTGAGGAATGCAGTAGCGGTCGCCACCGCAGGTTACGACCAGTCCTGGCACGATAGCCAGCGTCAGCGGAATTCGGATCCGGAGTGTCGTACCTTCGCCAGCAATGCTGTTGATATCCAGCGTGCCACCAATCTTTTCAACATTCGTCTTAACAACGTCCATCCCGACCCCGCGGCCAGAGACACTGGTCACTTTGGCCGCAGTGGAAAATCCAGGCAAGAGGATCAACTGCATGACATCCCGATCACACATCATCGAGGCTTGCTCTGGCGTGATCAGTCCCTGTTCGATTCCCTTTGCGCGGACCCGATCAAGGTTGATTCCGCCGCCATCGTCGGCAATTTCAATGTTGACCTGCCCCCCTTCGTGGAAGGCCCGTAACCGCAGAGTTCCTTCCGCTGGCTTTCCGCGCGCGATGCGGACGTCGGGGGGTTCGATGCCATGATCGACTGAGTTGCGGACGATATGCGTGAGCGGATCTTTGATCGCCTCCAGTATGGTCTTATCGAGTTCGGTGTCTGCACCTTCCATTTCGACAGTGACTTTCTTCGCGCAACTCTGAGCGAGGTCACGGACGACACGTGGCAGCTTGCTCCACGCATTACGGATCGGCTGCATTCGGGTTTTTAGGACTCCCTCTTGTAACTCGGTCGTTATCAGATTCAGACGCTGGGCCGCATCCGCTAATCCAGAATCTGGTGAAGACTGGCTGAACTGAAGGATCTGATTACGGGTGAGGACCAGTTCACCGACCAGGTTCATCAGGCGATCCAGCAGCGCAACATCCAGGCGAACCGTCGATTCCGACAAACCCTGAGTTTTCTCTCCCGATTCTGCCTGTGGTTCTGGAGAACTCGCCACAGAACCTGCGATTGGCAATCCTTGTTGAATGGAGGTCTGAGTCGCTGCGAATTCGCCAAGTGCAGTTGCGTCCAGGCCGGGGTCGGTTGTCACGTCAACTGCGACGCGGGCACTTGTATTCCCGGAAATTGTCTGCTCGTTGGGACTTGATTCAGGCTCAAACATGGACGCGTGATCTGGACGCGACGCTGTTTTGCCCTTCGTCGAGCCGGACTTCTGAGTTTTTCGACCTGATGCTGACGTTCGTCCGGACGGCTTTTTGGAAGGTCGAGGATGCTGCTTCAGGTCTTCAACGAGTGAAGAAATCTCCTCCATCGATTCGAGGATCTGTTCTTCGATGCCACCGCTTCCGATTAGTGCGTTCGCAGTTACGGCAGCGGCAGCGACTGGTGCATTTGATGCCGTTCGCAATTGATCCAGTGTGGCAATCAGCGACTCGTAGTGGTCGTCCCCTTCCGTGCCATTGAATTCGATCGTTGCCAGGATTGTTCGTACGGCGTCAACCATTCCCAGCAAGCCGTTGGCGATCGGACCGTTCAGTTGCAGTTCGCCGTCGCGAAGTTTCGAAAGCAGATTCTCACCGACGTGAGTCACGTGCTCCAGAATCGGGAATCCCAAAAAACCACAGGTTCCCTTGATCGTATGGATTGTCCGAAAAACGCTGGAAAGCAATTCGCGATCATTCGGAGAATCTTCGATCGCAACCAGATCGCGGTCCAATTGATCCAGATTCTCGTAGCTTTCGACAAGGAATTCCTTGACGATATCATCGAGTTCGCCCATCGGAGGGTAGTCCTTAATCGTTCCGCGCAGTCGAAGGGATAACTCGACTGTCGGTGGATGTGGGGTGGATTGCCGGCGCTGGCTGCGTCTTACATCGAATCGCGTTTGGAT
>CAIWEX010000850.1 GCA_903911795.1 uncultured Schlesneria sp. | reverse complement strand
CACGATGAAATCGTGCTCCACGATGTGGGGCACGTTTTCAACGTGCTCGCCCCTCGCGCAGCGCAAACTCACGATCAAAGTTTCCGATCCAGAACGGCTGGTTGGGGGCAAGAAAAGGGGCAGGACGGACAGACAAGTGGCGCTTCGCCGCGCCGGCCCACCATTTCCAGATCGGCAACGCTATCAAACGAGGAAAGATGATGGGCCGGCGCTCGAAGCGAGCTGGTCCCACCCTACATCCTGCATTGGCACTGTTATGTTCATGGATCAGGCGGACGAGTGAAATGATGCCAGTAGCGTTCTGGGTTGTTCAGCATCATTTGTGCGATCTGAAAATGTTCCGTGTCGGCATAGTTGATCGGCTTCAGAGCACCGTGATCGAACGAAATCACCGTAGCACCGGGAAACGTGAGCAGGATTGGTGAATGCGTCGCAATGATGAATTGCGTATTTCCGGCCTCGACCATCGAGTGCATGTGAGAAAGCAGAGCTAATTGTCGTTTCGGCGAGAGTGCCGATTCGGGTTCGTCCATTAACATCAGGCCTTGGCGAAATCGATTCTCGATGACAGAGAGAAAAGCTTCGCCATGGGAACGTTAATGCAAGGATTTACCACCGTAAGCCAGATAGGGATCGGCAGGCACATCCCTTTTCAGCAAAAAGTGGGGATCAATTCTCCGTTGATCCAGCAGCGATGCGAAATGTGCCTGAGTGTCGGCACGAAAAAAGTAACGATCTTTGGGTTTTCGTTGAAAACCCAGACGCAGGCCGTCAGCCAGTAGACTCTCTTCCGGAAACGCATGGTTCGAACCAGTTTCTTCCATGCCTCCACCCGAAATTGGCAGATCAGCCAGTACCGCAATTGCTTCCAGAAGAGTCGATTTTCCACAGCCGTTTTCACCGACAAAGAACGTCACGGCGGTATTGAACTCAAGCTGCAGGTCGCGACAAAAGCCCAGGTTTCCCGGGAATGTCTGTGCATCAAGCGGTTGCCTGGGATTGAGTGTCACTTGCGAGACAATTGGGGTGAACGACTTCGTCATGCAACTGTACTTGAGGGGAAATCAATCAGCGAAACGAACGCAGTAAATCGGCGGCAGGTGTTCGGAAATCGCTTGCCAGGAATCGCCCTGATCCTCAGTGACCCAGATCGAACCGGTCGTCGAACCAAATGTCAGACGGTTGCCGCTGCCGTCGATATCCAACCCGTGGCGGTAGGTCAAATCGTATGCGTGATCCTGTGGCAATCCATTTCGAAGGATGTCGAACGTCTGTCCGCCGTCTCGAGTTCGTGCAACGACCACCTTGCCATCGGGAGGTAATCGGTGTTCGTCTTTCACCCCCGGAACGAACCAGGCCGTATTTGAGTCCGTGGGATGGACCGCGACGGCGAAACCAAACGAAGTCGGCGAAAGACTCTTCAGGTTTGAAACGTCCTGCCACGTTGCAGATCCGTCTGTCGTTCGAAAAATGCCATTGTGATGTTGAGCCCACAATGCGTCAGGATGTGCCGGGCATTGAACAACGCGATGGACGTCCTGCACGTTGGGATTCTGCTTCTGATCAGGGGGAGTGTACGCAGACCAGATCCCTTCGCCGCGGCAGTCCCAGGATGCTCCCCCATCATGAGTCACCCAGACTCCGCCACACGAGATACCGATCGTGACATGCCGAGCGTCGCGCGGATCGACACAGACGGAGTGAATGCCTGGCAAGTCTGCGCCACCTCCCATCCACTCCTGCCGACGTGGATCATTCCACAAGGATTCGACCAGATTCCACGTCGTGCCGTGGTCACTGGATCGAAACAGCCCACCGGGAAGTGTCCCACACCACAAGACTCCACTTTCATTAACACCGCCAGCTTCGAGTGCCCAGATGCGATCGAGTTTCCATTCGATAACGCGTCCCCACATGTCCTTCTGGACTTCGCCTTCAGGCTGCCTGGGATAGGCCGGAACAGCGATTTCCTGCCATGTCTCACCTTTGTCTGTTGTGCGATGCAATTTCGATCCGAAATGACCGTGATACAGCGAAGCATACCATGAGCCATCCCTGCGATCAGGCAGTGTCATGATGACGTGTTCGGCCAGAAACGACGTTTTTGTAATCGACCAGCCAGATTTCCCCTTTCCCGTCCGCTCAATCGTGAACAGCCCTTTTCGAGTCGCCGCCAGAATTCGATCGCTCATGTTCGCTTTCCTTCAAATACTAAAGTCACAGTGAATTTTCAGCCGCCTGAAAGGGCCTGCATTACGTAGATTTCGCTGGAGGGGACGACGGAGTCAGCCAGAGTGATTCGGTCACGAATCATTGTTCCGTCGATGAAGATCACCATATGTTTCCGCACGGCCCCATGTTCGTCCAGGACATATCCGCGTGCTCGCTCATTCGAGGTAAACACGGCATCAAGAACTTCGCGGACTGTGACACCATGCGCCTCTGTTGGAGGACAGGGAACATGCCGCTGGATATTTTCGGTAAAGACCACTCGAGGCACGGTAGCCTCCGATAACTTAAAGTAGAATTGTGATTCGAGTCAGCATTCAGGCTCACGAAGTGATGTTGTCACATCTCAGAAGAATCTGAGAGGAATTGATTCCTTACGGAATATTGCATTTCACGCGTAGCTCGGCAAGGGGTATGCTGGCGACAAATGGTCGGCCAGGAATTCATCGTTCGGTCACGGCGGAAAACTGACTACAGCGGAGCTACGCGAATGAATCGCCTGTTTTTTGTCTGCCTGATGTCCTGCTGCAGTGATGCCTCCGCGGATGAACATTACCCTCGATTTCATGGCTTGATGCACCACGGCCATTCGCATCGGCACGTTTATCATCAAGGGGGGCCGTGGCAACAAGGGAGTCCGTGGACGGTATCGCCCTATCTTCCGTATGGCGCACCGATTGTGGCCGGAGGATATTGGACACCGTTTCCCGTAAACGGATATGTCGGATTGCCAGTTCCGGTCAGTTCGGGATTCGGACCGAACGTGGCTCCTGCCAGCGCGATGCCGGTCGCCAATCGGCCAGCCATCAAAATCCAGCCGATCTACGACGCACACAGTGTGAATGCGGGACTGGATTCGTCACAACTTCCCGCAAAACCTTCCACCGCTGCAGGGCGATTGAAAAGCCTGGAACAACAGGTTCATGGGGACGAAAAGTTTCGCAAGGGGCTTTGGGGGAAGGCATATACCTATTATCGCAGTGCCGCAGACGCCGCTGGCGATCGCGGGGAAGCGAGATTTCGTCTTGGTTTCTGCTATACCACCATCAAGCACTTCTCATCTGCAGTCAGAGAATTCAAACGAGGCGTATTCCTCGATCCTGAACTCGCTTCGTCGGGAATTGCATCTGCGATGCTGTTTGGCCCCAACAGTGAAATTGCACGAACTTCTGTTTTGAACAAGGTCGCTGAATGGGTACGCGAAGATTCTCGAGATCCAGATCGCTGGTTCCTGCTCGGGATCATGCTGCATTTCGAAGGGGACGAGAGAGCTCGGATGGCCTTACAGACCGGTCGTCAATTATCGTCTGGCAATCAAAGTCATTTTGACGTGCTTATCGCTGCCGAATTCAATATTCCTGCAGGGAACAAACCAGCAAGTCTGCCGGAACTACCGGCGCTGCCGAAGACTGAGCACGCAGATCCCCCAAGCGTTTTCCCGTGAAGTAACTCGGTCTGGCGATTCACGAAAATCGAATTCTGCAGCCACGCATGAATCATTGACTTTCCATTTCAAAGTCGTAATTATCCCATCACATCGGGGGCCTTCGATATCACATCGTGGTTCTTGCGGCATTTCTGAGTTCATATTCACAGCCTTCCCGGCGTTCACCCTTTAATGCAGGAGCAAACCATGCCTTCTGGTTCGGTTCACTCGTTGCGCACGATCCCTCGTCGAAGTCTTTTTCGAGGTTTTACTCTTATCGAGTTGCTCGTTGTTATTGCCATTATTGCTGTGCTTATCGCTCTCCTGCTGCCAGCCGTCCAGCAGGCACGTGAAGCTGCGCGTCGGACCCAGTGCAAAAATAACATGAAGCAACTCGGCCTGGCGACTCACAATTATCTCGATGTTTTCGGGATGTTTCCGATCGCCAGCCGTGACAAGGCGAGTCAGTTGGTTGGAATGCTGCCCTACATGGATGGCGCCGCCCTTTACAACCAGGTTAACTTTACCGGGGTTTCCTTCAACCAGTCCATTAATGGCAAAATCCTGGATGCGTATATTGTTCCAGGACTGCAGTGTCCCAGTGAACCGCAAAATGTCGTCTCGCCCAATGGCCGCGCCAGTTCAAACTATTCATTTTCCCTCGGAGCCCAGCAGCTTGAGGCCACGAATGGGTGTAATTTGAATGCTGTCGTCAGTGCCTATCCCGCTCCTTTTGATCCCGACGGAAACCGCGAAGACCCCTTCCAACGAGGTAACGTTCGGTCAGACTACGGTGTGCCGAGTCAGATTTCCGGAGTGTTCGGCCGTGGTTACTTTTCCAGTTGGTCGGCGAAAATGAAAGACATCACTGACGGTTCAAGCAATACGATCGCGATGGGTGAAGTTCGGTTCTTCTGCAACAAGTGGAATTGGCAGGATGGGCGTGGCTGGGCGAATGGCGATGCTCACTGGTACGGAACTGCACCGCCAATCAATTTCCCGACCTGCTCTGATTCGGCGGGTTTCAATAACGGCGCCTGCACAGTGAATCAAGATAATTGGAATTCTCAGTTCGGGTTCAAATCGAAACATGTTGGTGGCGCTCACCTGCTTCTGTGTGATGGTTCAGTCCGGTTTGTCAGTCAGAACATTGACATGTTTACCTACCAGAAACTGGGTGACCGAGCCGACAATCAAGTCGTGGGCGAATTCTAAAAAGCAACCGCTTGCCCAGATGTGACCGTTTGGGCGGGGACAGGCCCCGTTATCCAAGACTGTGGCGCCTGATTCCCAGACTCTAATAGCCGATGTCTACGGAGTTTGCGGAGTTTCCCCAGAGACATTGACGAATTCTGCCAAACCCCGACATACTACGCATTCCGTCGCAATCGCCCACCTCGCCGGGCGATATTCTGCGAGGGGTTGGATTTGACCGAACCCGCAACTCCTTTTCCGCATCGTGCTCGTGCGGAGGTGAGTGAAGGTACTCAGGTCGGCGACACTGTCGAGATCTCATCAATACAGTCGCGATTTCATCAATGAGAAAAGAGAAACGGGAACGCATGACGAAACGGATTTGGAATTTTTCGGCTGGTCCAGCCGTCTTGCCGGAATCGGTCTTGGAAGAGGCTCAGCAGAACCTGCTGTCGCTCGGGAATACTGGGATCGGGATTCTGGAGCACTCGCACCGCGGGAAGGCTTTTCTGGCGGTTTACGAGGAAACGGTGGCGCTTTGCCGTGAAATTGGCAATATCCCTGATAACTATCGAGTCTTGTTCCTGCAGGGCGGGGCTTCGACACAGTTCTTCATGCTGCCGATGAATCTGCTCCCTAAAGATCGCACTGCAGACTATCTGATTACCGGGGCCTGGTCCGAAAAGGCAATTGAAGAGGCCGTTCGATTCGGTGGAACTCACAGCGCCTGCTCCAGCCAGGACAAGAATTTCTCGTACATACCGAAAGCGTGCAGCTTCAGCCCCAATCCGGCCTACGTTCACTACACATCAAACAACACGATCTTCGGAACTCAGTGGGCCGAAATGCCTTCGGTTCCCGCCAATGTCGACGTGTTCTGCGATGCGAGCAGCGATATCTTTTCGCGTCCGATTGATGTCTCCAAGCATGGAGTAATCTATGCCGGGGCTCAGAAGAACCTTGGGCCATCGGGTGTCACGCTGGTCATCATGCGCGACGATCTGATCGAACGTGGCGCGACTGATCTGCCGACGATGCTTCAGTATCGGACGCATGCCAAGAACGATTCGATGTACAACACGCCTCCAACGTTTGCGATCTACCTGATGGGCCTGGTCCTGAAATGGATCAAGCAGGCAGGCGGGCTTTCGGCCGTGGGCGAAAATAATCGTCGCAAGGCTGGCAAACTCTATTCGTTCCTCGATCAAAGTAGCCTGTTCAAGGGCACGGCCGCCGTTGACAGCCGATCGCAGATGAATGTCACATTTGTAACGGGAGACGCGGATCTGGATGCCAAGTTCTGTTCCGCCGCGACGAAGGCTGGATTCGACGGCCTGAAGGGGCACCGCAGTGTGGGCGGGATGCGAGCCAGTATTTACAACGCATTTCCGGAAGCAGGCGTCGATGCACTCGTCGCCTTCCTGAAAGATTTCGAAGCAGCAAATGCCCGCTGAACTGGGGCAGATGTCGAAAGCACTACCAGAACTGGTTGATTCGCTCAACCAGTTCGGTTTTGCCGTGGCCCGGAAATGGGTTCCTGTGACGACAATCGAGGAATTGCGCCGCTTGCCTGAATCGTTGGACGAAGCATCCTTCGTACGGCGATCGGGTTCTGTCTATGGAATCCGGCAACTCCT
>CAIWEX010000849.1 GCA_903911795.1 uncultured Schlesneria sp. | reverse complement strand
GTGTATGGGACCGTTGGTCGGAAGCGATCAATCGGGATGATTGCGCCATGCGCGTCGAATCGTCGCTGACGGAGGAATATGAATGGGGCTGGGTGGTATATGTCGGCCCGGAACGTCGGTCGGAACTTAAACGGCAGTGGCTCTATGAACGCTACGCTTGTGATCGCACCGGTCGTTCGACCCCCGTTGGCACAAAGGGGTTGGAGTTTGCGCTGAGGGATTTGGGAGTGGTACGCCCCGGGGATTTTGCAGGACTCTCGCCTGCGGAACGAGAAGAACATTGGCAGCAATTGGAACGTTTTACTCGACTCCCCGCCCCGGTCCGTGCTTGGGATGACCCGCATGATACGGTGGTGCTCACGAATCGAAAGATCGCTTCCGGGAAACAACAAGTGCTGTTAGTGATTCGCGATGGCGCACTCGATTCCGGCGGCATCGGCGGATGGCAGTTCCTTGGAAGTGAAGGCCTTAACGAAGAATCGATAACGATCATCGCCAAAACCGAACTACTCGCACTGGATCCTACGTTAGCGGAAATTACTGATCTTGAAGTGGGTTTTCAGGCAAGTCGTTCAGCCGTTGGAGAACCATGGGTAAGCGAGCCGATAATGTAAGATCAATTGGCAATTCCATTGTTCTTTTATTTACCATTTGGCTCAAACCTGACCGGCAAGCTCCATCTGGCTTGAGGCACTATCCCGCAGGCATTGACCCGGATGTTACATTCCCCCTGGACCACATCTGTCTGCTGACGAACCTATCGTCGGCATGACGCCGCTGCAATACGCCCTTCATCAACGCAAGAAAAAGGCTGCCGAGGCACTGGCGACTTCGGAAGCAAGTCGGAGTCGCACATCCTGATTCGGCTTTCCGCGAAACTTCACATTGTTTTTGGCCGCATGTTCCGTTGCCCAGTCATTGCCGCAGGGTAATATATGGTTGTTCGAATCCCGCCTTCCGCCCACCATCGTTTCAGGAATGAACATGAACTGGCGTCATTCAAATTTGCCCATTTTTTCTCGCCGTGACATGCTGAAAACATCAGCGAACGGCTTCGGAATGCTGGCCTTGGCGTCGCTGCTTGGCTCGCAGGCATCCGCCTCCGACAATCCGCTGGCGGTCAAGTTGCCGCATTTCAAAGCTCGCGCAAAACGGGTGATCTTCCTGTATATGCAAGGCGGGCCGTCCCAGGTCGATACGTTCGACTACAAGCCGGAGTTAAAGAAACGGGACGGTCAGCCGTTCCCCGGTCAGAAACCTCGTGTGCAATTCGCTTCGACCGGCAACTTGTTGGGTTCGCCTTGGGAGTTCAAACCGGGGGGGAAGTCTGGCACTTTGGTCAGCGATTTGTTCCCC
Source organism: uncultured Schlesneria sp. (assembly GCA_903911795.1). Classification (GTDB taxonomy): domain Bacteria; phylum Planctomycetota; class Planctomycetia; order Planctomycetales; family Planctomycetaceae; genus Schlesneria. Next base: position 325 of record CAIWEX010000849.1, on the reverse strand, counting down.
ACGTTGCGGGATAAGGTCGATGACTTGTGTGTGATCAAGTCGGTACATGCCGATAACTCCGCGCACGGCGGCGCGGTCTTGCAACTTCATACCGGTAGTGACACATTTGTGCGCCCCAGTGTCGGCTCTTGGCTGACATATGGTTTGGGAAGTGAAAACCAAAACTTGCCGGGGTTCATCACCATCACCCCCGCTCTGACTCACGGTGGCGTTGGCAATTGGTCGAGCGCGTTCCTCCCGGCTGCTTATCAAGGGACCGCGATCGGTCACTCCGGTCTCAAATCCAAAGACGCCAAAATTCGCGATATCGCCAACGGTTCGATGG
>CAIWEX010000848.1 GCA_903911795.1 uncultured Schlesneria sp. | reverse complement strand
CAGCCAGATCCACATGGTATTTTGAGGCGGGGAAGGAACGGGAGCGGGTGGCGTCGGTGGTACCGGTTCGGGGTCGACAAATGGACCATATTTGGCTTCCAAATCCTCACGGAGCGCTCGACTGTTCGCCAGGTTTGTTTCCCGCAGCAGTTTCACTGCCGCTGCTGGATCTCCGGCCTGAAGCAGCGATGTGGCCTCCGCATAATATGAGACGTCGGTAAATGTGTCGCTCCCGAGAGCCTCACGCGTGAAGTGCATCCACTTGGTCTGACCTCTCCAATCCTTTTCGCAGAATCGGCCACGCGACAACAGGCCATAGGCCAAGCTTCGATAGATGGAGTTCGGATACTTCTCAAGAAAGGCACGAGCGGTGGCGCCGTCGTAGATTTTGCGAGAATTGACGTCTCCACGGGCCTTCAGGATCGCGCGATATTCAATATATTCCTCTGGCGTGTGTGGGCGAACTCGAAATGGGACTTGGTTAGATTCCACCAAAACAAGTTCGTCTCTCGGCGTTCGATCAGGAAAGTAGCGAGCGCTGAACACATACTCGCCGGGATCAAGACCCGCGCCCATTCCAGCGGCGCCACCGACAAAGAATTCGGACGAAAGGGTTGCCGATTGCCCAGGAGCCAGCGTCACGAGGTACGCATCCCACATGGGGTTGATCTCCATGTCGCCGAATCCATATATGACATCCAGAGTCTCCCCAGATCTCTGAGCAATACCGAACTGCACGTAAAGCGCCTTCTCGCTCGGCTCCGGCACACGCAATGTCGATGTGCCGATGTTTTTGATCGTCGATCGGACGATAATATCCTGCAAAGGGCGGTATTCGGCCAGGTTCAGCGTGATCGTGTATTGAATCTGATTCACGTCGACAGATTGGTTCCCCTCACCCAGTTCCCGGTTGTCCGGCAACTGGCCGATGAGGCAAAGCAACAGTGCTGTGAAAATAGACACGACGAGTTCCTTATTACTTGACTTGATATTCTTGCGTACTGCCCGCCTTCGCGCCCTGATGGCGAAACTCGTGATAGTATTCGGTTTGACCACCTTTAACTCGGGTCATAATACTCTTTTTCTTCGTGTCATGTGTCAGATGCACATTATGCCCTGCCTCATGAGCTACGATTACCTTCGCCATCTCGTCGGGATCGATCAGCCATCGGACAAACGTCCCCACTGGATGCGCGGCAGCGGCCTCTCCCCTAGAAAGCGTCTTGAAGTAAATTTTGTCTCCGACGATCAAGTGTTTTTCATATCCAACCAACTCGTCTCCCACGAGTATCTTGCCGGGATCAGCAAACTGCGTGGGGTGAGGAACCCTCGGAGCAACAGTGACAATGATCTCGCGCGTAAATTTGTCATCGACTGCCTTCTGCAATGTCGAACCCGAACGCAGACCACCTTTCAAGTCATCCGTGAACACGTAACAAAAATCTGCGGCCCAGGGGATTCCGCCATGTTCCCCTCCACTGGCATAACCCCAATAGGCGTTTGCTCTAAGTTCAACATCGGGATTGATTTCCTGAAAAATCGCACGCTGCCCCGGTCCGCTGGCGGTCTGGCTGTTTCCAGTGACCAGTCGATCGTCATCATCCGCTTCACCTTCAGCCAATTTCAAGATCGGTGCGGTCAGGTTTTCAGAAGTCCAGTCATCTTGTGGCAAGACTCCAGATACATCAAAGTAAAACACCTCCTTTTTGTCGATATCCGTACGAACATGGACGCCAGAGACCAGGAACCCTCGATATTCCTCGTAACGTGTCAGTCGATCTCCCTTGTTTCCGGCACCTGTGGGGGAACTGTCGTCATCGTCCGTGGCGCCCGTCTTGTTATTCGGGCCTGAATTCTGTTCTGCCGAATCTGCGATGTGGTTTTTGTCATCGTCCAATGGAATTCGAGTGAATTTTTGATCACTCCCCTCTTCCTTTGCGGTTACGGGGCCCGTCCCTCCGTTACGGGTGAATGTCGCGACGATCTGCCCGTAGGCTCCATAGTCGGAACACGAAACCGTAACCGTCGCTTCTGTCAGATTATTCGCGGTCGTTGTTGCCAATGATCCGTTACCGCTGATTTGGTATCCCCCTTGATCACGAAAGCGAAGATCCTCCCAACTGTCGCTATCTTCACCCGTTCCAGGTGGCGGTAACGGCGCATTCAAGCAGTAACCTTTTTCGGTAGAAACGTTGTTGAGATCAAACCGGAAACTGCCGGTGACTCCTGCCGTCAGGACCTTGGCTTTAATGATGACTTCGTTGTCTTCTGATCCACCCTTGGGAATGAATGTCCCTGGACATTTACGTCATTGAGCGGTGCATCCATCGCACACAATATTGTGTACCCTCGACCGAGCCTTCCAACCCAATCACCCTGCGTTTTCCAGTCGTCGCCCAGAAATACGGCCGAAACGGGCGGTAATGGCTCGTTCAGTGATTTTAATTTGGCCAGTTCCGCTTCCATTTCCTGCACGGTCGGTACAGCAGCAGGAACGGGATGCGGTGGGAATACTTTCGTAATGGTCTGATCTGAAGCCTTAGTGGGAGCGTTCGGAACCTGAGGCGGCTTGACACCCGGCAACGGGATCGCTGACTTCAACGTCGTTAAGCCGCTCCCATAGCCACCGATCAGGGCACGACCTGTCGGGTCGGGGGCCAGGACGGCAATGTACTGGTCTGTCAATCCTGCCGTTTCCTTAGTTGCGTGGAATGACGTTCCCGATTTGGCGTCGATTACTGCAAAGCCCTGTTGTCGAAAGCCGATCCACAGTCGACCAGCGTCGTCTTCCGCGAGACAGGTGACATAGTCCTCGGGCAGCAGCGCAGCGAGCTTTTCCCTGGGAAGCGGTGCCCAGGTTTTGGGGGGCGCTTCGTAGCGTCCTTTCACCTTGTCAGCGTAATCGCGGCCTCGAATGTATTCCCACGATTGCCCCTGGTTCTTGGACTTGGCTAATCCGAGCGAAGTGGCCACGAAGACCGTGCCGTCTGAGCCGACGAGGACATCGTTGATGAGTGGTGAAGGGAGGCCCGTTCCCTGTGGCTGGCGATACTTCGTCTCCGAGATTTCACCCGAGACAACTTGCCACTTCGCATAGTTGTCGGCGCGACGGCCGATCGCGAGGCCGTCGCATTGCGTACCGACGTACAGGTTTCCATCGGCGTCAAAGGCAAGGGCGCTGGCTTGATCGCCTGGCAACCCATCAGGTCGCGTCAGGTAAGTCCATCGCTTGGATTCTTCGGAATAACGACTCAACCCGCCACTGGACGCGATCCAGACATCTCCGTCAATTGGAGAGCAGGCGATATCAAAGATCCGCTCGCCGAGTGGGCCATTCAGGACATCGAAATTTGCCCAAGACTCACCATTGAAGACTGCCACACCATGGTTGAGTTGCCCCGCCCAGATTCGTCCAAGTCGATCACAGCACAGGGCGTAACCATTGTCATCTCCCAAGCCATCTGACTGCGTGAACTGCATCCATTCGTCGTTGATCGAGCGGCGCAAAATGCCATGATCCTCCGTTCCTACCCAGACATTGCCTTCCAGGTCTCGACACAACGACATGATGAATTGCCCCGCAGCCTCCGCGCCAGGCACTTTTTGCCCGTTTCTTCGTACCTGTTGCGGACTGGGAATTGTGGGCGCATTTTCGGCCTTCGGCTTCGTTGGGACCGCAGTGGCTTCAGGTGGGTTTAATACGTTCTGTTCACCTGCAGGAGCCTTCGAGGCGGCCTGCTGTGATCTTCTTTCCTCGCCTCTCTTATTTGGAGTCACGGGGCGGGTCTGAGGGCTGACGGGCAGTTCCGGCGGTGAAGTTGGGGGTGGTGGCAATGGTCCAGAGCCACATCCCGCAATACAGAACAGCACGAAGATCGCACAGCCCCATGCAACCTGCCGTTGTGGAGCGCAGCAAGTCGCTTCATATCGTAACATTTTTATCTCGCCAATGCCATACGGGTGCGTTACGCGTCAATCATACGCATAGGGAGTTGCGTTTTGCAACTCTCACATACACCAGTACGCCGCCTCAGCAATGCGAAATCAGTTTCTACGCGGCAAAACACCTATAGGTGTGCGCGGAACTGGGGCTCACGCAAAGCCGCGAAGGAGGGTGAGGTTGGAAGTGGAGAATGGGCGCGTGCTATGTGGATTTGGCAGTTGAGTAACGAAGGCTGCCGACTGTCGGTACAAGCGGGCCGCTCGATAAGTGGCGCCGCAGGTTTGGCTGAGATTTGCCCGTCTCTCCAAAAGTCGCATGAACAAAAAAACATGGCTCAGGTTATCCCTGAGCCATGTCGTGATCTTGCGTTTTCAGAACTTGTTACTTGATGAACAGCATTTCCTGATAGGTCGGCAGCGGCCAGTGATCATCAGCGACGATTCCTTCGAGTTCGTCGACGATTTCTCGCACGGCCACCATTGCTGGCTTAATCTCTTTCGCACATCGTTCAGCGGCCTGCTGAGGATTGGCGACGCCGTGTCCGCCATGTCCACCGGCGTCGTTCAGATGCTCAAGCTTGTCAACGGCCTGGGTCAGCGAGGTGATCAGTCCGCTGAGCTTATTCAGCAAGCCTGCGTCGAAACCAATCCCGGCAGCTTTGCAGTTCGCAGCCGTCGCGGCCAGCTCACTCAGATATCGAGAAGCAGCCGGGTAAATGACCGTCTTCGCGATTTCCTGAGTCAACTTGGCTTCAACATTCAGCGTCAGAACGTACTGTTCGAAGTAGATTTCGCGTCGGCTTTCGACTTCGCGTGGGGTCAAGACCTTGTACTTGTCGAACATCGAAACAACCGCTGGATCCGTGATCGCGGGAAGAGCGTCGATGGTCTGCTTGTTGTTCGGCAGACCACGCTTGGCGGCTTCCTGATGCCATTCTTCCGAATAGCCGTCACCATTGAAGATCACCGCGCCGTGATCCTTCATGATCGACTTCAACAGCGTCTGAACCGCACCACTCAACTTGGCTGGATCGCCACCGGTGGCGTTTTCCAGTTCGGTTGCGATGTAGTCGAGCGATTCGGTCATGATCGTATTGAGGGCAACCAGCGGTCCCGACAGCGACTGGCTCGATCCCACAGCGCGGAATTCGAACTTGTTGCCGGTGAACGCGAACGGGCTGGTTCGGTTACGGTCGCCAGCATCCTTTGGCAATGGTGGCAGCGTATCAACGCCAACCGTCATCACGCCAGGCT
>CAIWEX010000847.1 GCA_903911795.1 uncultured Schlesneria sp. | reverse complement strand
TGACTCGATCTCGCCAAATCACAGAAACATCCGAGTGACACAGATTCGCGCCGCTTGAATACAATCGTTTGGCTTCTTTGCTTGGCGCGAAGATTCTAGACAGCCAATTTGCTGAGTGTTTCGGAGTTTGCACTCATCGCGGCCTTGATTGCCGTATGGCTCAGATGGGGTCACGCTCTGTCACCTGATCAGAAAGGCGACACAACCCCATTCGGGGTAGGATGTGGTCGATTCAGCAGACCCAGGGTAGCCGCAGTCTGCGGCAACCCTGGGCTATAAGACTCAACTCCTTTGGAGTAGCTGAAAGACGGATTTCGTTCACAGCATATCCGCATGTCACACGATTTGAATCGCCTTACTCATGTCCAGCTTATCCGCTCCAACAAACCCGTCGTCTCATAGAAGCCGTCTTCTACTCCAACGGAGTTGCGTCTTATAGCCCAGGGTTGCGAGCAAAGCTCGCTACCCTGGGTACGTGGCATACGACGATCTTCTACCCCAAATGGGGTTGCGTCACCACCAATCGTTGAATGACAACCAGTGGATTGCGGGCCAAGCCAGCGCGGTGCTCTTCGCGCCCTTCGTGGTGAATCATTCCTCCGAGGTGGTTCATGATCGTATGAAACTCACTTCAAACGGCCCGAAGAAGGAATTCCGCAGGCACCGTGAGTTCGCTCTCCGCACTGCTTGACCCAAAGCGGTCAAGCAGTGGCACGACAGTCGTGGATCGAAGCATCGCTTCCGGTGGGCAGGGTGGCCCTGGTTGCTGCTTCGGCTACATGGGTGACGAAGTCACAGGAAGTTTGAAAGGTTAATGTGAGGTAAACTTCTCGTCGCGTTGCGACCCAGCGAAGACGCTCCAGTCCGAGCAACGCTGCCGCATGTTCAGCGAGATACCGGGAACTGCCTGCGTTCCCGGTATCTCTGCGACTTGGCGTGGCCTTCTACTGACCGTTTCAAAAGCTCCGGTTACTTGCCAGACTGGAACTGGGCCTGGGCTGGCGAACCTGCGACGTCGTAAAGCTCCAGTCGGACAGGGCTTTTGCGAGTCAACAGGTTGACCGAAACCGTGATCACGTGTTCTCCGACTGGAAGCGTCAATTCCTGACGGTCGCGCACATCGACAGGCTTGCTGTCGACCCAGACCTGCAATCCCCCAGTATCGCCCACGGCCAGACCGATGGCGCCGGCGGTCGTTACGTTCATGCGGCAGCGCAAGAACCCGACCTTGCGTGCGGCTTCTCCGAGACGTTCCTTCAAGGTGAAGTCGAGGACATCTCGTACCGGCAATGAACCTGCCACCGCGCTGTAGGCAGGAACCCAGACCAGCCCGCGATCATCCGAAATTACCTGCGTGTCACTCGTTCGATACAGCCGCGTGTACGTATCGTTGGTGGGTTGAAGTGTTTCCCACCGGCGAACGATTCGTGCTGTCACGGCAGCGTATGGTCCCGGCTTGCCAAGCTCTGACAGGAATCGAACCAAGTCGATCAATTCGGCACGCGTCAACTTGTCGACCAGGCCAACGGGCATCAATGAGGTACCCGGTGTCTGCTCTTCGATCTTTTTCAACGGGATCGTGATCTCACGATCCTCAACGTCGCGAATCAGCAGGTCGGTATCTGTCTGACGGACCTTCACACCGGTCAGAACTTTCCCATCGTCCGTTGCCACGACGACAGAATGGTAACCCTCTTTGACCGCCTTGTTCGGCTGCAGGATGGAATCGACCAGATAATCGACTTGAGCACTGGATCCGATGCTCACCAGGTCGGGACCAACTTTTCCTCCAGCCCCACCCACCGCATGACACTTCTGGCAGTTCAATTCGGCTCGACGGAAAATCTCTTCGCCCCTGGCAGGGTTTCCGGTCTCCTTGATCTGTGCCACCAGAGCAGCCATCTCGTCTGCAGACAGGATCTTCGGCTGGCTGACGATGTTGCCCGCTTTACTGAGAGCTTCGATTAGCTTGGCTTCCTGACGGCCGGAGCCTGTCACCGTTCGCAAGGCGATCTTCGCGGCATCTTCCGGCAGCTTCTTATCACCCAAAACCTTCGCCAGAACATCGGAACCACCCTTGTGCTGCAGGAAGGCCGAGATGACCTGAGCCTGAGTTCCATGATCTTCTGAGGAATTCAAGAATCCAACTGCAAGTTGAGCCGCAGATCCTGTGTTGATCGGAACCAGCAATGACAATGCGGTTCCACGAACAGATTCGTTCTCTTTCGATGTTGTGATCGATGTGAGCAATTCATTGCTGGCGGGTCCACCCAATTGAGCGATCGCCTGCAATGCTGCGATGCGTGCCGCCTGATCCAGTTGCGAATCCTGCACAATCCCGCTGATCGCCGCACGGAGCGATTCCAGCTTCCAGGCTCCAACGCAATCGACAGCCGCCTGTCGCAGTGCCACATCCTTCGACTTCAGCAGGCCTCCGAGTGCGGCCAGGTCACCGGCAGGTTGCACGTTGCGCGTTCGCTTGGCGTTTGCCAGTGTTCGCAGCAATGTGGCTGCGTTGTCAGGTGCCGTTTCTGCCGCCAATGCCAGATCAAAGACCAGCTTCAATTGCTCGCCATTCCCAAGCGACGCCACCGTCTCCAGCAGCTTCTCACGCAACTCGGGCGAAACCTTTTCTCTCAACTTTCGAATCAGAGCAGGCACCGCAGCACCGGCGTCTGCAGATTTGACCGCAAACAGCAATCGTTGTGGATTTCCTTCGAAGTCGAATGAACCAGCGATCACGGCTGGCAGCCAGACGGGAGCGAGTTCCCGACTCGTCTGCCACAGTGCATAGTCGGCGAATTGATCGAGCGTCTTGTCTGCTGCTCGTAAGGCCAGAGCCGCCGCCTTGAGGTCAGAGAACTCCGACAATGCACGAATCGCTTCCATTTGCACTCGTGGATTCGCGTCGGCGATCGCGACTTCCAGCCACGTTAGAGCCGCAGGCAAGTCGTTCTTCCAATGAGGAATCACGCGAACGCCAGCCGCACGCGCTTGCGGTGACTTGGACTTCAGCACTGCTTCCAGCAATCCGGGATTGGCGACATCAATCGACTGATACATCCACAGTCCCTCGAGGCGATGATGTTCAAATTGAGCATCCTGAGGATCGAGGCTGCGAACCCACGCCTCCAGCGCCGGACGAACCTTGTCCGCACCGAGTTCCTTGAGAACTCGCTTGGCATGTTGACGCTCGAAGCTTTCCGGTGACTTCAGCGAATTCAGCAATGTCGCGACGTCGCTGCCAACCAGCTTGGGTCGAACCAGCGGCTTGCGTCCTTTGGCGGTGATGCGCCAGATGCGACCGTGAGTGTGATCGCGTCGAGGATCGCGGAAGTCGACTTCACCATGTTGAATGATCGGGTTGTACCAGTCCGCAATATAGATCGCCCCGTCCGGTCCCTGCTTGACGTCGATGGGACGAAACGCGACATGGCGGGAGCTGATCAAGTCTGGCTGCTGCCGGGCCGCGAATCCAGATCCGTCATCGCTGACAACAAACCGGCAGACGCGGTGTCCACGGAAGTCATGAGTGATCAAATTCCCCTGCCAGTCATCGGGCAGATGTCGGCCATCGACAATTTCCAGTCCGCAATACTTCGGGCTGCCCGGATTCAATCCATGCAGAATTCGCGGAACACCCGCCACCGCAGGGTACGATGCCCCAGGCACAACGTAGTTGATCCCTTCACCCCCGGCACCATCGGTCGCGAACGATTGCCCCCAGCGATCAAACGCGTGGCCCCACGTATTTACCCAGCCGCGAGCAAACACTTCCAGCTTCATCGTTTCAGGTCGGAACTGCCAGATCCCCCCAGCATTCAGCCGACGGACGCCGTGCGGAGTTTCAATATGGCTGTGAATGTAGATTGACTGGTTCATATACAGCATGCCGTCCATCCCCCAGCGGAATGTGTGCAGGATGTGGTGCGTATCTTCGGTCCCAAAACCACTCAGCACGATCCGCGATTCGTCCGCCTTGTCGTCGCCGTTGGTGTCCTTGAAATGGACAACTTCCGTACTGTTGGCGACGTAGGCTCCGCCGTCACCCGGTTCCACGCCGGTCGGGATCAGCAGGCCATCGGCAAACACTGTCGTCTTGTCGGCGGTTCCGTCACCATCGGTATCTTCGAGGATCAGGATCTTGTCGGTTGCCTTCTGTCCGGGGGCAATCTGCGGATAGACCTCAGACGCCGCCACCCACAACCGCCCGCGAGCGTCAAAGTTGATTTGGATCGGCTTGTGCAGCTTCGGATCAGCGGCAAACAGATTGACTTCAAACCCTTCCGGAAGCACAAACGTCTTGCGTTCCTCTTCGGGATCGGGAATCGGAATGTCTTTCAACTCTCGCTGAGCGTAGACGGTTCCTGACAACAGTAATCCAGCCAAGGCAAAACAACGGGCGAGGCGATTCATAGAGAAAGCATCCCAAGACAAGGGAGTTATGGATTTTCAGTTTCAGTCGCGTTGAGAGGTTCTTCGCCAATGATGATCGCGATCCGCGAGCAAATTCAGGCGAGCGACCCACGAAGTGGCGTCTCAGCAAATCAAGGCTTTTTGAGTTCGTCGATCTTCACTTCAATCTGTTCGACGAGAGGGTCAAACTGAGCGATTTCGACCGCGTTATTCCCTTGCTCATGCTTCCGGAAGCCGGTGAGGTAGGTGATGTTCTGTGGTCGCCAGCGATGGAAGAACAGCATGTTCTTTTCCACGATTCGCTGACGAATCTGTTCTTCCTGAGCCGACGTGAGACCTCGCACGGCCAGTTTCTGCTGCTGACGAACCCATTGAGCGATCGCGGCATATCCGTTGGGACCGAAGTGCATACCGTTCTCGGTCAGGTTGCGCGCGGCTGGTTCCAGAGCAAACAGATCGATGACAGGTGCCTCACGGCGTGCGGCGAGTTGTCGAATGGCCGCAACGTATTTCTCGAGCATGGCATTTTGCTTGCTGGCATCAGGGAGCGGAGCGGGTGGTTTTTCCAGGCGAGTCGGAGTGACAAAGGCAAATCGAGCCCCCGTCGGCTTCACGTCGTCGCACAGTTTTTCGAACTGCTTGACGAACGGTTC
>CAIWEX010000846.1 GCA_903911795.1 uncultured Schlesneria sp. | reverse complement strand
GGAGCATGCGGGGCGGCGTGCGGTGTGAAGTAGGCAACGACGACGATGCAGACCGCCATCCCTGCGATCCCTACCCACAACATCGGGTTGGTCTCTGCTTTTGTTGTCAACACGGCGGTAATGGCACTGACCGAGACAGCCGTTCCGAATACGATCGGCATCACGATTTGCGGCATTGCAGTTCCGCCCGTGAACATGGCCAGCGTCAATGTCAGAGCTCCCCAGGCACCCAGCGATCCGGCTGCGAAGCCCCAGAAAATCCCTTGCTTCGTGAAGCTGAAAAAGGCTTCGCCTGGCTTCTGTGTGTAGGCCATTCCTGCCAGGCCGCCGATGATGCCCCACACCAGATAAGCCACGCCAATCATCACATACGGCTTGAAGGCACTCTTTTCAAAGGCACGTGCCTGAGCCAGCGTCGGACCGTAGGTTCCCCAGAACAGGCCGGTCAACAACGCGAAGACGATGGGCATGTATTTCATGATATTGCTTTCTTTATTCAGATGAATTCTGGAGTATCGACGTCGTGCAGCAATGCCTGCTATTCACGACTCTTGTGCCGCTGGCGTTGTGTGATGATTCGTTCCAGAGCCGTCTTGGGGGTTCCGTCGGGATGCATCACCCCTGCGAACGGGAATTGATGCGGAGCCGCATCCGAGAAATGCGAAAGGTAAACGCCTGAAACTGTTGGCTTTGCCAACAGCAGTTCCATCACGCGATCAACACATTCGGCCTGCGTCGCTTCGGTGCAGTCTTCCGGCCACAACCGGGCATCGACTTCGCAATCAGGATACGACAGCGGATCGTCGTCGATACTCGAGGGGCAGGCGAGCGTAATCTGAATTGGCAAATTCAATACGCTCCACGCATCGATCATGCGCGAGATGTCCATCAAGTCGCGTCGAGCGCTGCCACGTGGCAGATAACCCATGGCCATTTCGAGATTGACTCCCGCCAACCCAACACCCGAACGATGCAGTGCGTCTACGAACTGAAGTGGTGACAGTCGATGCTGGCCGCGTGCCTGATAATCTCCCCATGGCTGATCAACGCGAATCACAAGCTGTGCTTCTTCGTCGATCTGCTTGGCGACACCGAGGACACTCGCTGTCAGCATCAGTCGGCTTTCTTCGTTCAGGGTTAATGCCCCGCCTGAGTTCGCTCGAGCGGCCACTTCCCAAATGCGAATCCGACCGACATAGCGAGAGATCGCGGTTTCGACAAAATCACAGACGAAACTGCGCAGATTGAAAACGTCATGTTCCCATCGGGCCAGCCACGCGGGTAATCCGTCAGGACCAAGGTCGATCAGAGGTCCGCCGCGTACGAGTAACTTCTGATCGCCCCGCTGTTGTTCGCACCATTCCAATTGACGATCGACTGGTCCCCAGTCGTATTCCCCTTCGACAGATTCAATACTCCGCCAGGGAACCGCAACCGCAGCGGCATTAAACGCCGCCGTGAACAACTCATTCGCGTCCGAGTCAGGCGTCGACCCCTGCAACTCGCAACCGACAGAAGCGGGAAGACTCTTGTAACGCTGCAATCGACCGGCCAGAGCCTGCGACGAATAACCGAGCGTCAGGACTTCGGCCGCACGAAACGCGTGATGGAGCGCTTCGGTCGCCATTTCCGTTGACCTGGCGACGTCATCCTGGCACGACGCCGCGCGGGCGAATGCACGATGTGCGGCCCTGGAGGGAGCCGCAAACCCCGCCGGGATCTGCATTCCCGCCAGTTCCCAGGCCGATGCCTGATTTCGGATCTGAACGATTTTGCCTCGCGCCAGTTCGACAACAAGCAGATAGGGTTGTTCACGCTCTGGAAGGGAAGCAGTGCTGATAAATGGGCGACCAAATTCGGGAACGGGATAGGCGACGTGGAACTTACAGCTTTCCGAGGTTGTTCGACGACAACCAACGAATTCCTCGTCGACTTCGATCCGTGTCGGGAAGACACGTCCGTCGGAGCCTGTCAGGTATCCGCGATAGACCTCGGGCCAGTCCGCGATCAGCGACGTCGGGTGGACAGCGAAACGGATCAAGCCCATGCGCAGCCCCGGCATGCTAATGAGGAGTGTGATGATCGAAGGATGTCAGACACGATCAATCCGCGGATCAGGGTTTTCAATGGTAGTAAATCGAGACGCAGACACCTTCGAAACGGACGACTTAACGGAAATTCCGCCATTCACCGATTCTCACGTAGCCGGAAGTGTAGTTGTGTCGTCCGGGTTGTTCAACATTGTTGGCAATGTTAGTCTCGGTTTGGATGTCTGTCGTTTTGGGAGGATTTCCGAAGATTCCAGATCAGTTGGAACTGACTGAACTGTGAGTTTTGCTTTCCAACCCGAGACACGATGGTATTTTCAACCTGTTTGAACTGATTCGGCACGATGGTCCTGCCCGAATTTCGTGATCCTTATTTGTGACTTGTGACACTCCGATGCCCACGCTTCCTTCGGTCGTTCCGTTTCTCCGCAGCCAGTTGACCGGTCGCACCCCGACTTGCGGTAAAGTCCGTGATGTCTACGACTTTGGTGATCGACTGCTGTTTGTCGCCACCGATCGGATCAGCGCCTTTGATTGGATTTTGCCAACTGGCATTCCCGACAAGGGACGCGTCTTGACGCAGATCAGCCGGTTCTGGTTTGAATTCCTGAAGGTGCCCAATCATCTGATCAGCATGGACCCCGCCGACCTGCCCCTTCCCGCCGATGCCAATCTGCCGGAATTGGAAGGACGGAGCATGGTCGTAACGAAAACGAAGGTTTTTCCGGTCGAATGTGTTGTCCGAGGCTATCTGGCGGGTTCCGGCTGGAAAGAATACAAGGCCTCGCAAACGGTCTGCGGACTGCCGTTGCCAGCCGGACTGCGCGAATGTGACCAGTTGCCGTCACCAATCTTCACGCCAGCGACGAAGGCCGAAACGGGACACGACGAAAACATTTCGTTCGAACGGATGTGTGAGATCGTTGGAACGGACCGGGCCTCGAAACTGCGCGAATTGAGCCTGCAGATTTATTCAAAGGCTGCGGTCTATGCCCGTGGCCGCGGAATCATTCTGGCCGACACCAAGTTTGAATTCGGCCTGCTGGATGACAAGATCATCCTGATTGACGAAGTTTTGACTCCAGACAGTTCGCGTTTCTGGCCAGCCGACCAGTACGCTCCCGGGGGGAGTCAGCCGAGTTACGACAAGCAGTTTGTCCGGGACTGGCTGGAATCGACGACGTGGGACAAGAACAGCCCGCCACCTCCGCTGCCCGCCGATGTCGTCGCGCGGACGCGATCCAAGTATGTCGAAGCGTTTGAGAAGCTGACAGGCGAGGCGTTTGCCTGGAAATGATCCTGGGTTATCAAAACATCATTGAAGAAACTCCATGATCCCAGTCTCAATGGAATCAGCCAACCCCAAGGCCGGACGGATCGATCTGGTGATTGTGGCGATGGTCTGGATCAGCTTTCTGTCGTATAGCCTGATCGCAGCACCGATACCGTCCGTCAACGAGCCACACTACCTCTGCAAGGCAAAACACTACTGGCAGCCCGAATGGTGTGCGGGCGACTTCTTTCTGGAGTCGACCAATGCCCATACCGTGTTCTACGCGACAGTCGGTGTTCTGACGCAATGGTGTTCGCTCGAGCAAACTGCCTTCGTCGGGCGAATCGTCGCGCTGCTGATACTTTCCCTGGGCTGGTGCAACCTGTTAGTCACGCTGCAACCGGACCGCTGGTTCCCGTTGAAAGTCTGTGTTCTGTTTCTTGTGTTTCAGGCCTGTGGCAGTTTCTCGGGGGAGTGGCTTGTCGGTGGAGTGGAAGGAAAGGTGTTCGGATACGGATTCCTGTTCGCAGCACTCGGGCAAGTGAATCGAGGCCGAGTTGTCTCGGCGGGAGCATTAACAGGATTAGCGATCTCGTTCCATCCCGTGATTGGGATCTGGGGACTACTCGCGTTTTCCGGAGCTCTGCTGCTGGAATTGGTACCGGGTGTCATTCGAGCGTTCTCACGAAAGCCTGCTTCCAGTCCTGCAACGGAGTTCCCTGCAAAGACACTCGACCAGACAACGGCAATCCGTTGGATCTGTGGACTCCTGTTCCTGATCGCGTGCGCTTTACCTGGCTTGATTCCCGTCTATCGTCTCTTGAGCGAAGCAGTCCCGGAACAGACCAAAGCGGCGGCAAACTTCATCCAGGTTCATTATCGATTGGCTCACCACCTGGACCCGCGATCCTTTCTGTTGCGGGCCTATCTCTGCTACCTGGGGCTGATGGTCGTCTGGATCTCGCTCGTCTGCACAGGTCAAAGAACTGCAGCAGAGCGACGATTCGACAAGCTGGTGGGATTCTCGATCCTGTTCGCTGTAACGGGAGTTCTTATCGGATGGAGTTCCTTACCCCAGCGCTCTCAATTGTTGAAGTTCTATCCGTTTCGAGTCGCGGACTTGCTGGTTCCTCTGGCGGTCTCGATTTGTCTTGTCAGAAAATGGCCGCCCCATCGCTACACGATGATGTCACGCGTTGCATACGCGAGCCTGTTCGTGATTGCTCTGGTGCGAGTGAACTCGGTGAGCGAATCAAATCGTAATACCGCACAGCAGACAGCAGACTGGATCAGCGCGTGCCACTGGATCGACAAACGCCTTTCGAAGGACGTTCTGGTATTTGCTCCGCATGATGGCCGAGCATTCAAGTGGTATGCCCAGCGAGCTGAGTACGTCGCCTACAAGGACTGCCCGCAAGATGCGGCAGGAATTGTTGAATGGAATCGTCGCCTGCAGTTTCTGCAGAAATGGTT
>CAIWEX010000845.1 GCA_903911795.1 uncultured Schlesneria sp. | reverse complement strand
TGCTTGTCGGGACGTGAGATGCGGCTTTTAAGCTGCTTGCGCACTTCGGCATCGATTTCGAAGTTCGTCGACAACGTTCCGTCGGCGATGTCGCGGATCAGTTCGTTCTGATGTTGATGAGCCGCCTTGGAAAGCTGGATCAACGTACTCGGGTTGGCAGTCATCACCATGCCGACGTGTCCGTTGGCATAGGCGCAACGCAGGGCTGTATAGCCCTTGGCCGATGAGTCTGAAATCCGCCCGACCGGGTTCGGCACTGCATACATCGTTTGAACGACGCGGCTTTGCATTGCCCCGACAAGGCCGCTGATGTTCCCGCAGGGGGTTCCGCTCGGCGTCCGGAACTGGTCGTGATTACTGCCGAGTTGCACGATGTCAGACATGTGAAGCGAGCGATGGCCGTCCATCGCATTGATTCCCCAGACCTGCCATCCGCGGCGGTAATCGCTGAGAAACTGCGAGGTAATCGGGATGTACTTCGCTTGTGATGTGGTACCACTGCTGAGAGCAAACATCAGCAGTTTGTTCTTCGGCCCCAGCAGACTCTGGAAGTTTCCAGCCTTCATCTGCTCGATTTCTTCGCGAACCGTTTCGAAGTCAGATATCGGCAACAGAGTGCGGAACTGTTCCACGGTCGTTGAAGCCGTTAGCCCACGTCGTCGTGAGTAAAAACTCTCGGCATTCAATTCCAGAATGCGTGCCAGAGTTTGGCGCTGGGTTGCCCGGCAATCGGCCAGCAGACTGGTAAAGTGACGTGCATCGCGGCGAATTCGCCCACGGATAAACGTACCGCCGTAATAGCGTAGATGACGTAGCATGCCGACCTTCCCTGGGTGCTGGTTCGTTACCAATCTTCCCCAGGATCAACGGTCGTTCTGCGCAGCGGAAATCTGCCGTGAAACTCACAGCCAAATCCGTTCACGTACTCGAGCAAATTCGAGTATTGGAAAAACAGAACGGGCAGCTAGACAGTCGCCGTTTAGGCAAACCTTCCGCTACCCGATTCGATTCCTCTGCAGTGCCGACCCGCCCCCCCAGGGAACCAGCAGGAACCGAAATATTCGGAACGCTGTGGCAATTTCCCTTGCGGCCAAGGACGAGTCGCCCCCGCTGAGAGACTATTTCTTCTTGGCCGCCTTTTTCTTATCGGCCGCACCATCAGCACCGTCCGCAGCCTTTTTCTTTTTCTTCTTCCCAAGGACCAGACGGATGATACGAGTCTTGGGGATTCCAAACGGACTTGACCCTTCGACCCACTTTTCGTTGGCCTTCATTTGGTCAATTCGCTCAGGGCGCGTTAAGACGCTGCGGACGCGAGCCAGACGGCTCTTTCGCTTTAAACTCTTGTCAATAGACACGTTAAACCACTCCAGTCACACAAGTCCTGATCGAAACCACCGGCTTCACGCGGTCCCGATCGGAGAAAAATCGCAAGGCGCCAAGCACCAACGGCAAATTCTGCGGGATTCCACGGCCATTACTCGAAAGTAGAGGGAAAGATGGTATTCCACCCGACCCAACCTTGCAAGCCGCGAAAGCCCGTGGTTGCCCCCTTTTTGAAAGTCCTGCCGACCGAATGGCATTTCCGGCAGCTTCCGCCGTCGGACAGGCAATTCGCGAGAGTCGTTTTTTGTATCATTACGATACGGCCGCAGCTTAAGCGGCCCGAAAACTCCGCTCACAACTGCGACGAACCGTCATCTTAACGCAGACTCAGCCCAGTCCGGTAGGTCCGCTTCAAATGTCTGCCGTCGGCGCGAAAGCGGATGCGTTAATGTGATCCTCTGAGCCAGCAGACAGAGCGGCGACGATTCAACACTGTGTGTTTGCGTATCGCCGAGAATACGGCCTGGAAGGTAGGCCTGATCCCCGCAGATCGGCCAGCCGAGATACCACAGATGGACGCGGATCTGGTTTGTGCGGCCCGTCAGCGGAACGACTTCGAGCAGAGAAGTCCCATCGTCAAGCCGTTTCAAGACACGAAATTTGGTATGAGCAGACAGCCCACCTTCGGTGACCACATCGCGTGACCCCAAGTCTCCGGAATCGTCACTGATCGCAGCCTGACATTCGAACTGGTCTTCAGGAGGGTGACCGAGGACTCGAGCGAGATACACCTTTTCGATTTCCCCGCGTTCGAATTGCGGCTGTACCAACCCGGCGATGTGCTTTGTTCGCGACAGGACGACGACACCGCTGGTGTTCGCGTCGAGTCGATGTGCCGGCCGCGGTGACTGTGGCTGATAAACTTCGCCCAAGATGAACTGCAGGGTATTGCGATTGAATCGTCCGCAGGGGTGCATCGGTAATGGTGCAGACTTGTGCACGACAATCAGGGCTTCGTCTTCGTACAACAGGCGGATTGATGCGTTGACATCAGGTTCAACGGTCGCAGGTTTCCGTTGCAGGTACCGCTCGCCTGTCTTCACGATGTGATCGCATCCCACCGGCAGACCTGCCGGGCTGAGCATTCGGCCTTCATCGCAATGTCGCCGCCAGTCGTCGGGCGAAACGTGGACAAACAGGCCTGACAGACATTCCAACAACGTCCTGCCAGAGTACGTCTCGGGAATTTTCACTGGTCGGAAATTGTCGTACGGTTGACTCCCAGGCAATGGGGAAATGACCCGGCGAATCGCCTCCTGCCGCTGCTGCAATTCTGCGGCACGTTGCTCTTGCGTGCTACGGTAGCAATAGGGACACGATTTCCCGGCCACGTAGCGGGTATCGAGTTGATCTGTGGCGGTCAGAGGTGTCTGGCAGGCATGACACTGGGCACTGTCCGTTTCATGCAGAGTTGGATCCACCCCCACACGCTGATCGAACACGAAGCATTCGCCATCGTAGTGTGCAGCACCACACTCTTCGAAGTACTTCAGGATGCCGCCATCGAGTTGATAGATCTGCTCGAACCCTTCACGAATCATAAACGGAGCCGCCTTTTCACAGCGAATACCCCCTGTACAGAACGTGACAATCGGCTGATGCTTCAGTTCCGCAGGAAGCTGGCGGACCGCGTCAGGAAAGTTTCGAAAGTGCTGGATTCCAATTACTTTCGCATTACGAAAGGTTCCCAGCTTCACTTCGTAGTCGTTTCGAGTATCCAGCAACGTGACGGGTCGACCTTCATCCAGCCACTGCTTCAGTTCGCGCGCGGCAATTCGTGGTGCGGGATGGAGTGCTGGTTCGATTCCTTCGACGCCAAACGCAATGATCTCTCGCTTGATCTTCACCAGCATTCGATGAAACGGCTGGTGATCGCTTTCACTGAACTTGACTTCCAGAGTTTCCAGCCCCGGAACGGCTCTCAATTCGGTCAGCAGCCGGTCGATGTCAGGACGTGCCCCTGCTGTAAACAGGTTGATTCCTTCGGGACTGAGCAGAATCGTTCCCTTCAATCCCCACTGTTTGCAGTCGCGGATCAATCGTTCACGGAGTGGCTTCAAGTCGACCAGTGAAGCGAATTTGTAAGCGGCAATGTTCGTAATTGTAGTCATTCTGAATCAGACAGCTTCGAAAACAGGAAGGCAGCAAATCCCAATCACCTGTAGAATAACGGCTCAAACCGCAGACTGCATTGCTAGACGTGGTTTGAATCCGATACTCGGACTGTTCGGGAGATGTTTGGACACGGAGTACGTGGACGACACGGACGATTCTGTGGGAATCGCGGTGAAGCGGAGAGAAGATTGCCGCGTTTTCAGTGACACGTTTGAATCGATGTCGTTTCAGCGACGGCATGCGTGACTCATGAGCTGGCAGGGCATAGACGACATGTTTTAACGGCATTTTGCGCTGCGACCAAATGCTGACGGGACGCAACCTCCGCTGATTTCGGTGGATTGGGATGTGAAGTCTCGATTTTCCGGGCATAATCTGATTCTCGCCAAGACTCGACCGTTTCACTCCTACCGGGAATCCGCCTGATGGCCGCCGAAACTCCGTTTGCCCAGCTTCAGGAACAGTTCAAGGCAGGTGGTCCGAACGCCGTGTTCGACCAGCTTGCCGCAACCCTGCGCGAACAGAAGGACTATCACAAACTGTTTGACGCTCTGTGTGCGAAGAAGAAGCACGAACTGGGAGCTCCCTTGCATCGGCCGACGTCGCTGGACGATGTTCCCGCCGGCAAACGTGACGAATTCGAAGCGGCCTACATGTCCGCGGCCCGCGAAGTGGGGCAATTTCTACTGGCAGACAAGAAACTCGGTCAGGCCTGGATCTATTTTCACGCGATTCGCGATACCCAGGCGGTCCGCGATGCGATCGAATCCGCGCCCATGCCGCGCGACGCCAATGAAGAATCGGAAGAACTGATTGATCTTGGTTTTTACAAGCTGGTCCATCCCGTGAAGGGGATGCAGATCATGCTGCGGACTCATGGAACCTGCAGCACGATCACGTCGCTCGACCAGCAGTTCCAGAATCTGTCACCGGAACAGCGGGCGCAGTGTGCGGCAATCCTGGTGAAGTCTCTGCATGGCGACCTGTTGCAATCGATCCAGCACGAAGTCAAACAGCGGATGCCGTTTGCTCCTCCTGCGACCACTCTGCGAGAATTGATTGCTGGACGAGAATGGTTGTTCGCAGATAACAACTATCACATTGATGTTTCGCACCTGCATTCTACGGTTCGGTTCGCGCGATCACTGTCGCCCGAGAATGCTGAATTGAAACTGGCACTCGACCTGGCCGAGTATGGTTCGCAATTGTCCGAGCAGTTCCAGTATGCGGGTGAACCACCGTTTGTCGAGTTCTATCCGGCTCACATTCAGTTCTTCAAATTCCTGCTGGGCGACAACCGTGAAACTGCTCAGGCCTACTTCCAGCAGCAACTGGATCGTGAACCAGATGCACCCGATCAGGCACTGATCGCTTATGTGATGGTCGATCTGATGGCTCGTACGAACCAGTTGGATCAGGCTTTGCCGTTGGCGGAAAAGTATCTGGTCAAGGCAGACCCCGACTTCGCCGCAGCGTTTGCCGAATTGTGTCAGCAGGCAGGGCGATTCGATGTCCTGATGCGCAGTGCCGAAGATCGTGGTGATCTGTTGACCTATGCTGCGGCCCTTGTTCAATAAGTACTAATTGCGGCAGTAACGGCAGACACTCTGTGAAGGAGCAGATCGAGTGAGCCCGTTCCGAACAGCACCCGTGATCACCGAATGTCTGGTGGTTTGCGCTGCGCTGTTTATCGTCTGTCAGTTGAACAGCGTGGACGGGATCAAGTTTCGGGATGCTCAACGATTCTGGGGGGCTGTCACGGAACGAACAGCACTCCCCCCGGCAGGTGCTCCCGAAGTCCTGGTAACGGAACTGCACGGACCGTTTGATCTGTGGGCCGGGGAATGGTGGCGGATTCCTGTGAGTGCCTTTCATCACGCTCACCTGCTGCATCTGCTGATGAACTGTGTTTTTGCATGGGACTTGGGACGCCGACTGGAAAAACGCTGGGGAAGCGTGCGGTTCTTCCTGTTTCTGGTGCCCGCCGTTACGCTTCCGCTACTTTTGGAAATCCTTGCAGGTAACATTCCACTCGGATTTTCGGGGGCGGTTTGTGCCATGCTCGGAGCGCAGATTGCCCTGCAGAATCTAGGTTGTGCCGAAGAGGAGATCCCCGAGGAAACGCTGCTGTTTTCGTTGGGAGTAATCCTGGCTGGTATCCCGGCGACGGGTTTCGGACTGTTGCCGCTGGCCAACGTCGCTCACGTGAGCGGCGTTGTGTACGGAGCACTGATCGCCTGGTTGTGTTGTGGACCGTGGTCCAACATTGTGCTGATTCGATTGGCTGTGGTCGCTGCACATTTGATGATGCTGCCGGCGATTGAATTTGCGATGCATCCCTTCACGAACGGAAGGTATCTCTGGTGCCGGGTTGATCACGATCCTCAAGTCCGTCCCGATCAGCGAACGCCGCTGTTGGAACGCGCCATTCAACTCGACCCCTCCTTGACCGGGATCTGGTTGCGGCTGATTGAGCAACAGATGATCGAGAGTCACTTTCCAGAAGCCTGGAAACTGGCCGTTGAAGGATTGTCATCGAATCCCTCAAGCAATGAACTGATGGAAGCGGCACGTCGGGCCTGGCGACGACTGACGCATGGGCCAGAGCGCGATGCTGCCGAACAGGAACTGCGAACGGTCTTCGGTGAACGGTCCACGGCCTGGCTGACACAAATCCGAGGTAAGCCGAGCCAATCGGTACCCGGAAAACTCGACGAACCTGTTTTGGACCCCAGGGATTTCCCCATTGACCGGCCGATGGAAATGGAGTTCGAACTGCCTCGACCAGCACCACAACCGGTGAATCGTCCGGATGCCATCGAAGGGACGTCGGTCTAGCACCTAGACAGGTCCAGCTCGTATACGCTCTCTGACATTCTGACGTTACTGCTGCCAGAATCGTCTTTGCGAATTTGGCGATTTTCGCTACAACCCCCCGCGACCCCGTTACGGGAATGGGAAGCCGTGTCTGTGACTCGATCGCGCTTCCGTTAGATCATGGAGAACTGCGGCATCATGCGGCGGTTGTCCCTGGGGAGTTTGCGATGCGGTTGGATACAGTAATTTTTGGAGGTGGTGCAGCAGGACTCTGGCTGCTCGATCGTCTTTCGCGCGATGGACATCATGTTGTCCTGCTGGAATCGAATGCGTTGGGGGCGGGTCAGACCGTTGCCTCGCAGGGGATCATCCATGGCGGACTGAAATATACGCTCAGCGGTCTTCTCACCCGGTCTGCTATCAGCATTCGTGAAATGCCGATTCTGTGGCGGGATGCTCTGCTGGGACGAATTACCCCGAATCTGACACGAACGCGACTGCGTTCCGAATGCTGTTACCTGTGGCAAACCGATACTTTCAGTTCTCGCGTCGGCATGTTGGGAGCCAGGATCGGGTTGCAGGTGAAATCAGAAGCCATTGAAGCGGAAGAGCGTCCGGCCGCGCTGGCAAACGTCTATGGAACTGTTGCACGATTGCCAGAACAGGTCATTTGCCCAGCCAGTTTCATCGCCGATCTGGCCGATCAGTACCGTGATCGGATCTTGAAAATCGACGTGGCGAAGGGACTGAAGTTCCGACTGGGAAGTCCCGGTGAAGTGGAATCACTTATCCTGAAATCACCGACCGATGGTGCCGAGCTGGAATTGCGACCCGGTCAAGTGGTGTTCACCGCAGGTGCCGGAAACGCGCGGCTGCGCGAAATGGTCGGGTTGAGTGCCGATGTGATGCAGCGTCGCCCGCTGCACATGGTTCTGGCCCGCGGCATTCTTCCCGAATTGCATGGCCATTGTGTGGATGGTGCCCGGACTCGCGTCACGATTACATCGGACATTGATGATGATGGGCGGACTGTCTATCAGATTGGTGGACAACTCGCCGAAGATGGTACCAAGCTGGAGCCGCGGGCACTGGCCGAAGTGGCTCGTGCGGAATTGACGTCTGTTCTACCGAGTCTTGATCTTTCTCAGGTGGAATGGTCAACCTACCGCGTCGATCGGGCGGAAGGAGCGACCGGAAACGGGGCTCGCCCCGATTCGATCCAGGTGCTCTGCGCAGGGAACGTGACGACCGGCTGGCCGACGAAACTGGTCCTGGCACCCATCCTGGCTCAAGAGATCGCCAGTCGCGCCAGTTCGCCCTACATTTCAGCCGCGTTTGATCCGACACCGATTGCAGAATGGCCGCGACCTGAGGTGGCAGCCCTTCCATGGCAAGAACAGGACCGTGTCTGGTGGAGACTTCCTGAGTCCCAGTCGACACCGATCCGTCGCGCTGCGTAGACTGTCTCAACGGCGGATGCCGCATGACACAGAGACTACTTCCCCGAGATGTGAAACCATGGCAAACCTGCGCACGGTCAGTTGGTTATTTGGTCTTTCAATCGCTTTTCTTTCGAGTTCGATTTCCTGTGCGGCCGAGCCGATTTTTGCTGTCGGGACCAAGCCCGTCATGCTGCAAGAGTCTGGGGCTGGTGAAGGCCCTGCATGGCATCCGGAACTGGGTCTGCTGACGAGTGGGGAGGGAAATATCAATCGTCGTGACAAGTCTGACAAGACATCGGTGTTTCGCCGTGATGCCGGATCGAACGGGTTGATGTTCGATCGACAGGGCCGGTTGGTGGTCTGTGAAGCGTCACGACGCCGGGTGACTCGGCAGGAACCCGATGGAACCATCACTATGCTGGCTGCGGCCTACGAAGGAAAGAAGTTCAACCAGCCGAACGACCTGACGATGGACTCGCACAACCGCATCTATTTTTCCGATCCTCGTTACGGGGATCGTTCGGATATGGAGATTCTGGATGCCGCCGGTCGAAAGGTTGAAGGGGTCTATCGGATCGACACCGATGGGAAGGTCACACGGATCATCACGCACGAAGTTGATCGGCCGAACGGGCTGGTCGTCACGCCGGACGACAAGTATCTGTTCGTTGCCGACAACAATAACAACACGGCGAACGGTGCCCGAAAACTTTGGCGGTTTGATCTTCAAGCTGACGGCACAGTGAACTTCGCCAGCCAGAAACTGATTCACGATTGGAAGACGACACGCGGTCCTGACGGTATGAAACTCGATGCCGCAGGCCGATTGTATGTCGCGGGTGGCTTGAACAAACCAAATCCACCGTTTGAGACCGCCGATCCCGCCACCGCTGGGATTTACGTTTTCTCTCCCGCCGGAGAGCTCCTGGAATTCGTTCCGATCCCACGCGATGAAACGACGAACTGTGCTTTCGGCGGCGATGATCTGAAGACGCTGTTTGTGACTGCCGGAGGAACCTTGTGGAGACTGCAGGCGACAACACCGGGTCGCCCCGTCTGGCCGACTGTAAAATCACCGCAGTAGCAAAGGTTGCGGGTTTCTTTGGAAATGACGTTTAAGAGAAGAGGAGACCTTCGGTCGCGGGTTTCGGCGGGGTCAGGAGACCCGCGCCGAACAGAAAATAGAGCCACCAAGGATCAGCGATCGCATAGGCACTTGCCAGTAACGACAACAATTCCGTTCCAGACATTATTGTTTTCAGAAGCCACCAGAAAGAAAGAGAACCGCATGAAGCCGGTCAGCAACGAAACCGTTCTGAAGCAATTGAATTGGCGTTATGCGACGAAAAAGTTCGATACGTCGCGTCGGATTTCTGACGATGACTGGTCAACGCTCGAACAGTCGCTCGTACTGACGCCGTCGTCGTTCGGGCTGCAGCCCTGGCGGTTCATTGTGATCACAGATCAAGAAACCAAGTCACAGTTGAAGGCAATGTCGTGGGGCCAGCACCAGGTGACGGACGGATCGCACGTGGTCGTTTTTGCGATTCGAAAGAATCTGTCCGAGAGTGATATCGACAAGTACGTTGCTCGAACCGCCGAAGTCCGCGGGGCGACGGTCGAAGCCCTCGCAGGCTTCCGGAAGATGATGGTGGGGGCTCTGCACGGCGGCAAGATGGATCTGAATCACTGGGCGGCATTACAGGCGTACATCGCTCTCGGGCAGTTCATGGCGACGGCTGCGATGATGGGGATCGATACCTGCCCGATGGAAGGGATCGATCCAGCCAAATATGACGCTCTGCTGGGGCTGCCGGAACAGGGATATGCCACATCCGTCGCTTGTGTCGCGGGATACCGCGCGGACGACGACAAGTATGCCGCACTTCCCAAAGTCCGCTTTAAGACGGACGATGTTGTTGTTCGAATCGGGAAGTAGCGAGTACGTCCACGTCAAAGGTCGCATCGCACGAACGTATCGTTCGTGCGATGCAGGTCTGGACCATCAGGCGCGCATGGTCAGCATATAGCCCGATTCGCGTTCATCCTCTTCGAGCGACATGATCGCTTCCACGACTTCCGTCGCGTATTTGGCCAGTTCTTCAGCATTTGCTGGTGCTGGACGTAATCGCGGTGTTTCCGGCAGCAGAGCGGGACTGCTTTGGACTCGCAGTGTTTCGAAATCGTAGACCCCGAAGACCACCTGAGGGCCTTCGTCGGAATACAGTTTCAGTTCGCGTTGCAGTTCCAGGGCCGAGACGGCTGCGTTCACGTACGCAGTAATCCCGACCAGCAGTGATCGATACATCGTCTTGTTGGGGATCGCAGTTCCCACATACTTTTCCAGTGCATGCGATGACCCGCGAACGGCAATCTGGATCTGGTCGACCAGCGATCGAAGGGGGAACGTGCAGGCGATGTTGACGTAGGCATCGGGTGACAAATGCGTATCGACAGCCGCCGTCACCGCTCCACACTTCGAATGTCCCAGGACTACGATCAGCTTCAGGCTGTCTTTCATGTGTCGCAATGCGAAGTGCAGCGAACCGAGGCATTCAGACCCGAGAACATTCCCGGCAATCCGCAGCACAAACAGGTCATTAAATGACTGGTCGAAAACTGCTTCGGTCGGAACACGGGCATCGGAACATCCCAGGACAACTGCAAACGGTGACTGAGCAGGCATTGCTCCTTGAAACAATGGCAGTCCCGATGTCATTGGACTGATCGGGATCACAATCGGTTCGCCCGCATCACCACCCAGCGTGCGTTCCTGCATCCGGCTGACCAGGTTCTTTAAGCGATCATTCCCTTGAATCAGTGCGTCCAATGCCGCCTTGGCATCGGGGATCTGTCGCGCCGTGATCGGTGCGAACGGATCGTAACGATAGATGACATCCATTCAAGGATCTCCCTCGGATTTACGTGAATCGAACGAGACAGCAGATGACCGCCATGATCGTCTGTGTCAACCGGTTCCCAGCCCCCGGTCATAGGCTTCCAGGTCTCGCATGTAAACTGCGAGCGTGGATTGCAAGGTCTCACGTCCAATCTGCCAGCGCGGAGATTCATCGGTGTATCGGTGACAATGCTCGACGAGCAATCGGTGCAGGAACTTGAACAAATGCCGTGGCACTCGCAGTCGGGCCAGCGTGCTGACCAGTTCAGGCTCGGTAATCGCTTCTTCGAACCAGGACCCCAGTTTTGATGCGGCATTCTGTTGATGCGGATTACTCGCTCGAATCCGGTCGTTTGCCAGGTCATAGAGCGATTCGCCGGTCCACTCGAGTGACCGGATCAGATTCTGCTTGTCCAGACGAGATCGCTCGTAAAACTCTTTGTCTTCCTTGGCAAGATAAAAGCTGACTTCGACGGGGAGCAGCAACTTAAAGCCCAGTCCCGCCAGCTTCAGGAACTTGTTATCAAACATCGGCCACAACAGGGCCTTCATTCGTTCAGGCGACCCATTGACCAGATGCGGCTCATCAACGCGATCCACCAGGATCGTCACAGAGTCGAAACCCAGTGTCTTGAGTATTGCCAGGAGCTTGCCGAGCAATTCGTATCGATCATCACTTCGTTCACGTGACGGAGTCGGCTGACCTGACAGGTCGATCGCTTCGAAACCGGAAAGTACGGTTCGCAACGGATTGATCTGTCGATCCAGAACGCGGACTTGCCGTTTGACTTTCCAGGCCAGCCACGTCAACCAGCCCTGTTGCCACAAGAATGGTGCCCAAGCCAGCAGCAGAACGAGCCAGACCCAGACGTGACCGAATTGCGGCAGGTAGCCCAGTTGTGCCAGCAGACCAAACAGCCCCAGCGAAACACCGCCACCGATTGCCAGATCACGCCAAGTCTTCCAGTTCGAGAAGCGGAGCTTGCGTCGCAGGCTGGTCCAGCGATGCTGCACGCTGACATGCGTACTGCGGTCGTAGAACGCAGCGAGCAGCAGCAGATCGCGTTTCTGGGTTCGAGACAGGTTTTGCAGTTTCTCGCCCCGGACTTCGAACGGCTTGGGATCACCCGTCGTCCGTTCATCGAGCATGTCATCGACCAGGCGCGTCACGGCCAGTGACAGGATGCAGTCGATATGATCCCACAGTCGCCATTTGGCCAGCGTTCTTTCGGGCGTAGCACCAGGCCACGACATTTTTTCACTGAAGCAATCCAGGAACGGGTTGAAGTCATCGTATTCGATGATGAAGACGCGATTCTCGGGATGTTCGCGGTTGTAGTTCGCGGTGTGGTCAACGATCTGCAGACGCAGTGCCGTCTTGCCGCTCCCTTTTTCACCGAAGACGACTGCCGTCGAAGGGGTACCGGGATCACCAAAGATCTTGTCCCAGGCCGGGTGAAATGTTCCCCGAGCACAGAACTGCTGAAACAACGGATCGGTCTGTGCATCTTCCTGGCTGAATGGATTTTGCTTCAGGCCATGGTGTTCAAGAAACTGCTGGACTTTCATCGCGTTATCAACTTTCGGATTCTTATCGGGAACAGAGGAGGGCGAGCCCACCGAACCTCTTGAATACTCAAACTCTAAGCGCGCCGCCGCTCAACGTCTACCGACTGAGACTGATTCGCCACCTGAAACAGATAGGCATTCGCTGGTTCGTTGGCCAATCTTGGTTGACAATTCGGAATCGACCCGCGCTACTTGAGGGTTGACCGGTCGACATGGAATTGGGGAGATGGTGTTCATGGGGCGGATTCTGCTGGCGTTTCGCGTTTTTTTTGGCGTGCTGTTCAATCGAGAAACGGCATCGCGAGTGACTCGGTCGCTGACGGGCATCGACGTACCCACCGCGCCGACGCCTGCACCTGGCGTTCCGGCTCCGACTCGCGTCGAAGAACGACCGCGGCCAGAACCCCGCCGTCCCACGCAAAGCGAAGCAATCACATTGCTGGCGACATTGCAGCGTGAAGCACGCCTGGTCGACTTTCTCAAGGAAGACTTGTCAGGGTACTCCGATGAACAAGTGGGAGCCGCCGTACGGGCAATCCATCAGGATGCTGGCAAAGTGCTGGACCGACTGTTCGGCATCACCGCTGTGGTGACCGAGTCCGAAGGAGCCCCTGTGGAAGTCCCCGCCGGGTTTGATTCCGCCCGCTACCGGTTGACAGGCAAAGTCGCAGGTGAAGCCCCGTTCAAGGGAACGCTGCAACATCACGGATGGGAAGCCACCCGTTGCGAGCTACCGCAGTTCACCGGAGCGGAATCGGGAGCGAAGACAATCGCCCCAGCCGAAGTCGAAGTTCGCTGACAGAATCAGCAGCACTACGAACGTCGCTCGGTCCAGATCGACTTTGGTGGATTTTCAATCGCGACGACAATCACTGCTCAAGCGAGTCGAATTCTTCCTGAACGAGTGCTTCAACGGTGGGATCTTCGATCTTCTTGCCTGTCAGAGATTCCAGATAGAACTTGACCAAAGGCCTGATGGGGGATGTTGGCTGTGATTCCATGAGGGATTGCAACGACGCTTTGGCACCTGCAACATCTCCCAGTTCCAACTGGGCCTGCGCGATCTGGAATTTCAGGGCCGCCGCTTCGGCTCGAAAGCGTCCGACCATTTCTTCGGCTGCTGCGACATGTACGAACGGGTATTGTTCAGTCCCCATCCAGCCGGGACCAAGAGTTACAAATGGCAGGCTTTGCAGCAGACGTTGAGTCCCGCCCGAGACGGATTCGTCCAATTGTTCGGTCCAGAGTTCCTGTGCCAGGGAGTAGTTCGCGTTGACCAGAACCGATGCTGCCATCGCATCGCGCCATCCGGGGATCCCGCGCTGGGACGAGACCTGTTCGAGCGTGTTCAGTCCTTCCTGAATTCGTCCTGCTTCAATCAACCATGTTCCTAGTGCGTTTTTCGCGAGCGGATTCTCTTCAACGTAGATCGGCTCTTCTTCGAGAGTCCGGATCGCCAGCAGAACGGCGCCTGCCTGATATGCTGTTGCCGCAGTCTGGAATCGGTCCGCCCCTCCCTCTAACTGCTGCTTGACGTGGGCTTCGATCTTGGCCAGCGTCTCTTCCAGTGCCAGTTCGGAGTTTACCAGTTGTGTCCGCTGGTTTCGGTCCGCTTCCGATGACTTGGCTGTGATTGGACCGCGGATGCGTTTTATGTGTCGGATTGCATCGAGCGCCAGGTCGCCGCGCTGGTTCCGTTCGAACAGCCCGAACAAGTCGCCGCGAGCCAGCGCATCGTCTGGCGACAACAACGCAGCTTGCTGAAGTGCCGCGAGAGTTTCGTTGTACCTGACCGAGCTGAACCAGCGAGTGCCAGCCTGGGTCATGATATTGCTTTCGATCCGATCCAGGATCTGATACGCCAGGCCAAGCATTCGGTACCCGTCTGCCGAGTTCGAATCGTCTCGCAAACCTTCAGTCGCACTGCGAACAGCCAGTGTCGCACAGGCCGCGCGAATTTGAGGCGAGATATTGCCAGCCGCGCCGGACAATTGCAGGTAATGTGCGGCTAACTGAATTCCGGCGGGATATCGCGGTCGCCTTAGCGAGAAAATACTGTCAGACAACGTCGCTCCCTTGGCACAGACACGAACAGTCTCTTCGGGCTTGGTCGCTGCCTGAAAGGCAAGTTTGACGAAATCAATCCGATGCTGAGCGATGAACTCGTTGACAGCCGGCTGATTCGAAACGTGGTAGAAGACTGCGGCCGACGCCGTCAGGTCCGTCAGTGCCCAATCGGTGTTATTGGCGAGTAAGTCCCCAAACGAGATATAATCGGGTGCCGGAATCGGGCCGCTCAGTCGAGGGATCGTATGCGTCAACTGGTACTTGGCGAATGTCGCTTTCCAGACATCAGGTTCACCACTGCCCACCAGATTTCGCTTCTGTTGCATCGCTCGTCGAGTTCGATCGTGCAACCCAATAAGATCACGTTCACTTGATCCGGCAAACAAAGCGGCGCGAGTGTCGATGAAGGACTTCTGCCCGGTCCAGATCAACAAATCTCCCTGTCTCGCCACAAAATGGAACGGGCGATCATCAAGCATGCGCGGCTTTCCGTCGTCCGTGACGATCTGACGATACGAGTCCATCTGAACCTGCAGGTTCTCGTGAAAGCCCATCCCCGTCCGTCGACCAGCAGGTCCATCGATACGGCCACTGATCACCAGCCATGCCAGCACGAAATAACAGAGCACGGTGACCGCTCGACCACCGCGAGAAAACAGCAACTCACGCCAGTGAATCGAATAGACCTGTCCGAATCGATGGCGATACCACGATTGAGCGTTCAAGGTACAAACGACGCAATTCACCAGGCTGGCTGCAGCCAGTTCGTGGGTCGCCAGTCCCGCCAGCAGATTGAAAACCAGCACCGCAATTACGTGTCCAGGATGAAGTCGTTCTCGATTCAAGAACAACGACACTGTGGTCGCGACAAACAACACGATGGCTGCAATCGAACCATGGTTGATGGATGTCCAGAAAACAGGAAACGTGATCGGATAGAAGCCGACTTCAACGGCACCAGGCTTGGGAAAAACCTGCCGCAACGCGGGATAGTCCATCGCGAACAAGCGAACTGGCGAAAGCCATGTTTCCCACAAGAATGGATGGATCACACAGACAGCAAAGGCAGCCAGAGCCACACGCCACGCCAAACCGCGGCGACTCTTGGCATCGTCTCCCTTTCGCAGAGTCTCGCCCAATGCGAAAGAGATCAGCAGCAGCCAACCAAGGAACGCGCGGATATCAAACTGTGACCAAACCCAGACGACGGCAACGGTACTCCAGAGGTACCTGGGCTGGCGCGATTCCTCGGCGCGCAGCACCAGCCACAAAATGGCGGCGATTCCGACCAGACTCACCAATTCCGGCTGAGATGTAAACTGGGGATAGCAGACCAGCAGTGCCAGTCCCGCGCAGATCGAACCCCACCAGCTTCGAATTTCTCGATGATACGTATTCGCGACCAGGCCGAATGTGATGGCGGCCAGCACCGCCTGCAAGATCGACAACCCGATTCCCCCGGCGAGGGAATGAACTCCGGTCGCTACTAGATCATACAGCCAGGAAAGGTTCACCCAGCGGCGGTCGCTGGCGGTATAGGAAAAGACGTCGTTGGCAGCTGGCAGGAACCCGTGAGACGCGAGGTGTTCTCCCGACTTGAGATGGACCAGTGTCCGGGTATCAGTGATCGGGGCAAATCCGAACAGTAATGCCAGGCCCACAACGGCCCAGCGAATGACAAAGTCACCCCGAATTGCTTCGTCCTCCACCAGTTCCGGTGTCAGCGGCTCCCATTCCGGCAGCCCCTCCTCCAGATTTTCCGGTTGTTCGGTAGATGCAGAATTTGCGGATTCTGAGGCGGATGGCTGGTCTTGAGCAGGCGTCCCGTCGTTCGGCGGAAATTGATTATCGTCAGCCGGTTCAGGAGAGGTTGTCACGTTCGGGCTCGCAAATTAAGGACATGGTCATCGGGAAGCGAGCTTCATCGTACGAGCCGCGATTCCGAATGGTCAACCGACGCTTCACATCACGGCCACATCCGGAAAGATTCTGGTGGCCAATTTGGTGAAAGGACGAGTTTTTCCGTCGTGTCTCGTCACGGCTCAGAATTTGAGTTGGACCATCAGCCCCTGGACGCCAGCCGACGGTTCAAGCCCGTCGTGGCGAGTTCCAGCCGATTGCACGAACCCAAAAAGCAAGTCATGACATCGCACGAGTTCTCGTACGCGATGTCGCTTGTTTTCGTTGGAATCTGCGAGTCAAAGAAAAAAACCGCCGCGATCTGCCCGTGAGATCGCGGCGGCCGAGGACTTGCGACAGAGCCTCGGTTTAGGTGCGCGGTAGACCGAGCAATTCTTCTTCTTCTTCCTGGATGATGATACGTGGCGTGATCATCAACATCAGGCTTTCCGTTTCACGACCAACCCCTGTGTTCTTGAACAGGCGGCTGACGTAAGGAATCTTGTTCAGGATTGGTACACCAGCCATGTTGCGGCCTTCCTTCAAGCGTTTGATTCCACCGAGCAGAATCGTTCCGCCGTCAGGAACACTGACCGTCGTCAGCACAGTAACCTGTTCCACAACGGGCTGCTGAACGGTGATTGTCTGACCACCACCGCCACCACCACC
>CAIWEX010000844.1 GCA_903911795.1 uncultured Schlesneria sp. | reverse complement strand
TTCCCAGGGCCGAAGGGCCCTGGCTGGGTGAACTGCTGGCCCACTTGGGCCGTAAGACCGGAATCTCCCGGGGTTTCTGAAAAGCACTCATCTCGACGATTTCTTTGACTTTCCGTTTCAGAACATAGTTTCATAGACCTACTAACCTGTTCACTTTCCGATTTGAAAACCGGCATTGCGCGACGCAAACGGTGCGATTCGGGAACGCCCCCGTTCAAACACATTCCGCTTCGGGGGCTTCTGCAAAGCGAGTGCGCCCCGCCACCCAAACTTTGGCGCAGCCTCGAAGAACTCCTCCTCCGCGGTTGACTGCGAGGGGCAAAAATGTGGGTAATATTGACTCCACCCTACATTGAAAAAGCCGTTTGCCCTGATGCGACAAAGAGGCACCGGGTGATTGTCGTAGAAAAGTCAGCGCCGAGACGCCGATTCTACAGGAAATCAGGCTTCCACGAAGACTACGACGCCCGTGATGTTATCTTTTGAGCCGCCGTCTGTTGCCGCTTGTACGATTGCTTCAGCGGTCTTTTGTGGATCTGTCCCTGCCGACAGAATCTTAGCAATGACTGGATCGTCCGCTCCGCCTGTCACACCATCGGAACAGAGCAGGAATTTGTCTCCGACGCGCGGCTGAACCTGCGTTGGAGTTGTCCCCTGCCCACCTTCTTTGCACCCCAGAAATCGATAGAGGACGTTCTTGAAGCGATGGTTCGCGGCTTCTTCGGGGGTGAGGGTGCCGGCATCCAGCAGAGCCTGGGTGAGCGAGTGATCCGTCGTCAATTGTTCGAGTTTGCCATCACGTAACAGGTAGACCCGGCTGTCGCCAACGCCACCCGCGAACATGGTTCCGGCAACCTGAATCAGGAACACGATCGTGGTTCCCATATTCTTCAGCTTCGCATCCAGTTCGCCCAGTGCCATTATTTCGTAGTTGGCCTGGTTTACGGAGTCATCGATGGCCTTGATGGCCTGTTCAACACTGGCACGGTTGTAGTCGATCAACTGCAGCTTCTGCGGGACAATTTCCATCGCCAGACTACTGGCGCGTTCACCCGCTGACTGTCCCCCCATGCCATCTGCGACAAGAAAGAAACGCTGTTGAGGATCCACGAAACACGCGTCCTCGTTGTTGTCGCGTTTGCCGACGATACTGAGATGTCCGACTCGCAACTTCATGGTGCGTTACCGACGCCGTTGAAAAAACCGATTGTCGCTCGAGTTCCCATGGCGGAAAACATTTCCACTCTGGGAAGAGAACTCGAGAGCTGATTCGAACTACGTTAAGTTTACGGAGAGACTGTTGAAATGAAAATCTGACGGGGCTGAAAACTTACTCCCCGTCACATAGTCGGACACAATGCCTCTACCAAGTTTGTGACTCCTAGCGTTTTCGCCGAGATTAACAGTTCTCCGGCCTCAAAACACGCACTCTGCCCCAACAATACAGCCTGAGCCTCGACCCAACTGAAGACTCGCTGCTTTCCAGCGGGAAATTGAGTGCGATAGGCCCTGATCGCCTCCAGTTTGATCGGCAGAGTGGCAGAGATGTCTGTCACGAATCGGCTGCTTCCCGGCAAAACGTCCAGATTCGTTAATCCAAGTGGATACCAGAGTTGCGATTGGATCGTATGTGCGGGTAATCCCGAAAATTCGTCGTCCCACTTTGTCAGGCGACTGTAAAAGACCGCTGCGTCGGTGATTTGCATGGCCTGCCAGTGATCTGGAGATGCCATCGGGGTTTTGTCGGCGATTCCCAGCACGATTCTGGGGCGCCAAAGTCGAAAGATTCGGGCGAGTGCCACGCGAGCAGAAAATGAATCGAACAGGCACCGGTTCGGGAGTGTCAATGTCTGGCGTTCGTGCACGCCGAGAATCTTTGCGGCTTCACGCGATTCCGCCAGTCGTTCATCGACACCTGGGCTTCCCGGAGTTGGCTCACCGTTCGTCAGATCGACGATTCCAACGCGGTATCCTTGCTGAGCCAGGCGTGCCAAGGTCCCTCCGACGGCGATTTCGACATCGTCAGGATGAGCTCCCACAGCCACAACATCAAATGCTGGCGGAAAATCTACTGGCACTGGAGTCCTTCGAGTTCGAGAGGTTGAAGAATGGCGAAAGCCGTTCCGAACCCTGTCGAACTCAATTACGGGTCCAGCAACGTCGGATCAATTTCGGCGGCACGTTCACGCCACCAGGTACCTGCCTTTTCATAATCCCATTCGCCTGCATTGGCACAGGCTGACAGGGCTTCGGCCATTTCCCGTGCTGAACTGTATCGATCGCTCGGTTCTTTTGACAAGCATTGCAACACAACCGCTTCCAGGTCTTCTGGAATCGAAGGATTCCACTTACTTGGAGGTGCCACAGGTTCTTTCGCATGGGCAACCATCACTCGCCAGGCAGAATCTCCTTCAAACGGAGGACGGCCCGTCAGCAGGTAATAGCCAACTCCACCGAGTGAATAGATGTCGGAACGGGCATCGAGCTTCATGCCAACGGCTTGTTCGGGCGACATGTAGAGCGGTGATCCGGCAAACGGGGTTGTGGCACCGGGGCCCAGCATGCTCAGGAAGTTGTCCCCTTCACCCCGGAGCAGGACCAGGCCGAAGTCGAACAGTTTTGTCACGTCAAACACGCCACCTCGCTTGGCAGCAAAGATATTGGCAGGTTTTAAGTCTCGATGAATCAAGCCGTGGTTATGAGCTTCCTGCAGTGCCCAGCAGGTTTGAGCCAGAAAATGGATGGTTCGAGCAGGCGATTGCGGCCCGTAGCGCTTGACCAGATCCGCGAGGCTCAATCCCCGCATGTATTCCATGACGTAATAGAAAGTTCCGTCTTCGGTATGCCCGTAGTCGAAAATTTCGATGGTATTCCAGTGCGACAGACGTGCGGTCGTCTGCACTTCACGTTCGAAACGAGCCAGCGCTGCCCGGTCAGCGATCTGGCCAGGGCGAATCACCTTGATTGCACAGGGACGCTTCAGCAATTGATGTTCACCCAGATGAACCTGCCCCATCCCCCCCTGTCCAAGTTCCCGTTTCAAGTGATAACGTCCCAGTTGACGTGCTCGATTGGCTTCACGTCGCAAGGTGGAAATCGTGTATGAACCGTACGTTGCGATTACCCCGGTCAGGATCAGTGCGAAGCCTGCTTCTGCAGCACGAATGGCGTCAATGGTTTCTGCGACTGATGCAAACTGGCTACGTGAAAACAGCAGGACTGCGACGGACGCTACGACAGGAGGCAGCATCATGACGGCGGTTCTTCGCCAGCCATTTGGCATCAGCATCCCGTACGTCAACATCATTACGGCCAAGCCAAGTGTTCCCGAGAAGATCACCGCAACTTGCTGTGCCGCGTCTTCCGCAAGTGCCGCGTGCTGCAGGAAGTAGATCTCCAGGAAAACAACAAGTGTGCAGAGTGGCCCGAAAAGAGATAACTCCAGTCGACGGAGTTCGTGAGTTGTCAGTCGATGCGGAGTGACGAGCAGACCAAGCACGCCGACAGTAATGATCAATGCCACACTGCGCACGATCAGGACGACAGGTTCGTCGCTGAAGAGCGACCGCAGGAAGAATGCTGTCATACATATCAGGCTGATGATCGATGCCGTTTGCAAGCGTGCTCGCAGTAATGCCTGTTCGGCATCCTGCTGCATCGCGACCCCGTCATCAATGGACCGCATCGGAGCGGCTTCACTGGCTTTGGGGGGAACATTGTTTCCGATGGCATCCAGAACGGACGATGCGTCGGACGGGTTCGGCGTCAGTCCCGTTGCGGACGACGCTTCCCGTTTTTGGTCGGCTTTGGTGACGATCACGGTCGCGTCGAGCGACTCGGGTTCGGGCGGCGTTAATATATTCGCCAACATGACGTTCTCTGCCGACCTGGAATTCCGAAACCAATCACGGGAAGTAACGCGTGGTGGCTCAACGGACCGGTTTCCATTTCGTTAGCAGTCGTCTGCCTGGAAGTTTGGGCCGGATCTGTGAAGTCACCAAAAGATATCTAGCATCGGTTTTGCTGATACGAATGAATTTCGGGTAGCGTTGCGGATTGCCACGGCAAACGAATTGCCGTACGTCTCAGTTACGGCAGGATCGGAACGGCGCGCTTAGTCCGCGCAGCACTGAGTTTCCGCTCATTCGGCCCTGTTTGAGGGCGAAGGCGAAGAAAAAACGATTGCAGAAAACAAAGTCTGCAAGTTTCCGGGTAAGCCTTCGAAGGCGCGTACGAGATCAACAGCTGGTGTTGATTTTTAGCATCGTGTGAATGCAGCCTTCGCCGGGATCGAAGGCTGCGGGCTTTGCTTCCCGGGGCTTCCTTCGCAAAGCCTCAGTCCAGCCCCGGCCACCCAGTCGTCAACAAAAAACAAACGGTCCTACCTGAAATCAGGCGATTCCCGGTACGGGGAACGTCTTGCAGAATTCACGGATTTCGCCCTGAACTCGAACCGCCACGGATTCGTCTTCTGGGGCTCGCAGGATTGCCAGAATCCAGTGGCCGACCTTCTTCATTTCGTCCTGCTTCATTCCGCGTGTGGTCAGGGCCGCTGTTCCGACTCGAATCCCGCTGGGGTCCATCGCCTTCCGCTGGTCAAACGGAATCATGTTCTTGTTGACGGTGATTCCCGCATGATCCAAGGCCTTTTCGGCGATCTTTCCGGTCAATCCGATCGGCGTGACATCGCACAGCATTAGATGATTGTCCGTTCCACCACTAGCCAGTTTTATGCCACCCGCCATGAGCGTCTCAGCCAGCGTTCTTGCGTTGGCAACGATCTGCTTGGCGTACTCTTTGTACGAGGGCTGCATTGCTTCGAGGAAGCAAACGGCCTTACCAGCGATGACGTGAACCAGAGGCCCCCCCTGCATTCCGGGGAAAACCGATTTGTCTAGATCTTTGCCATACTCTTCGCGGCAGAGAACGAAACCGGATCGAGGCCCGCGCAGTGTCTTGTGTGACGTACTCGTCACGAAGTCGGCGACGGGAACCGGGCTGTTATGGATACCTGCGGCGACGAGGCCCGAGTAATGTGCCATGTCGACCATCAGTTTCGCGCCGACTTCACGGGCGATGTCGGCGAACTTGGCATGGTCAATCTCGCGCGGATAGGCACTCGCACCGGCAACAATCAGTTTTGGCTTGTGTTCTTTTGCCAGACGTGCGACTTCATCGAAGTCAATGCGATGGTCGGATTCCCGAACTCCATATGGAATCGGACGATAGAGCTGGCCAGAAAAGTTCAGTGGGTGTCCATGCGTCAGATGACCACCATGAGCCAGATTCATCGCCAGGTAAGTATCACCCGGTTTCAGCAGCGTCAGGTAGACGGACATGTTGGCTTGTGAGCCAGCATGAGGCTGAACGTTGGCGTGCTGGGCTCCGAAAAGTTCTTTTGCCCGTTCAATCGCCAGTGTCTCAATCTGGTCGACGAATTCACAGCCGCCGTAGTAGCGGCGTCCGGGATACCCTTCCGCATGTATTACCTTGTAAATTCTGCCGTTCATCTCTAGCAGAATTCTATATTCACAGACCTGTACCCGGTCCAAAAGAAGATATGGCACGTTGGTCCTATGAAATCCATAATGATGTGAATAATAAATTGCGAAAGCAGGGTCATCTCCGCAAACCAAATCCGCCTTTTAGTGAAGTGAAAGACTACTATGAGAAACGACTGCTAGAATCTAAACATGTCCTCGGATTTGATTTCTTTAAAAGTGTCGCTTTTGTAACCAGCAAATTAGAGCCGCGTCACCTACAACGCTGGTGGAGCTCCATACCAAACGCCCATCCCTTTCCAGAATGGCGAGAACAATGGTCCGCTGCTGTTA
>CAIWEX010000843.1 GCA_903911795.1 uncultured Schlesneria sp. | reverse complement strand
TTTGTCAGCATGGCCTATGTTCTGGATGGACTGGTGACGAATCCTGGTTCGTTGTCGACATGGGTCGATCGACTGCCGCAGTACACGATCGTCAAAGATAAGTTGCATTGTCCTCGCGAACGCGTTGACCGGGCTTGCGAAGCTCTCCGATCCGCCTATGGAACTGCAATTGCCACGGAAGGGGACGGTCTACGATTGGACTGGCCGGACCGCTGGGTGCAGGTGCGAGCGAGCAATACGGAACCAATTATTCGAGTCATCTCTGAAGCCCCGCGTCCCGAGATCGCTCGGGCACTTTGCTCGGAGGCCGTAGAACTGGCCCGCCGTGCCGTTCAATGACCAAAAGCGTTGAGACATCTCCCTGCGAATGAACAGCGGCACGGTTCCATGAACCGTGCCGCCTGTATTTCACTCACGCATTCGGGAAAATCAGATCCCGTAAAACTTCGCAGCATTGTCGTGGAACAGCTTTTTCTGGAATGCGACAGGTCGATCTTTGACGATCTCTTTCAGTGCGCCGACCCATTGAGCAAACGATGCCTTCAGAGTGCAGACGGGCCAGTCACCAGCAAACACGATCCGGTCTTCACCGAATGTGTTCATGGTATCGTTGATGTTGGCAGCCAGATCGGCTGCTTTCCAGTCTTTGTTCGCAGTGACAATAATTCCCGAGATCTTACAGACGGTGTTTTTACGTGCCGCCATCTGCTTCATCCCTTCCTGCCATTTGGAACGCGCCGCAGCATCCGTCGATGTGACACTCATGTTGCCGCAGTGATCAATGATGAATCGCGTCTTCGGGCACTGATCAACCAGTTTGACCACATCCAGCACTTCGCCGGATCGCAGGCAGAGATCAAAGCTCAATCCCAGTTCACCCAGCAATTGGACACTTTCGACAAACTTCGGCTGCAGACAGAACCCGGCAGGCGTCGAGGCACCGTGCAGCACCTGTCGAATCCCCTTGATGTACTTGTTTTGGGCCAGTTTGCGGGCGTAGGGTTCGAAGCCTGGGGTTCCGGGACGCCCCGACACGACAGCAGCCTTCATCGGATTGTCGCCTCGCTGGCAAAGATCGGTGACATAGTCGACCTCGGCCTGCTGCTGCTCTGGAGCGACGTCGACTTCCATGTAGACCGTCTTGAAGACATTTAGACCTTTGGTCGCCTCAAGATAATCCGACATGACATAGCTGCGTCGCAAGGACGGAACATCTTCGGTCGCGTGCCAGGGGAGCGTAAATTTCTTCACATCCCACAAATGCTGGTGGGTTTCGATGATCGGCAGTGTCTCAGTCACGGTCGCGTCCTTGGCGAAAGTCATGGAAGTGCTGTGTAGTGCGACAGTCCCCGCAGCGGAAGCCAGAAATTCACGTCGAGTTGTCATGAGCAGCTCCTGATGAGAATGAAAGAAGGTTCAGCATGCTATCCGATGCAGCGCCGGACGACAAACAGACGGGGAGGTGAGATTCGATTCGGGGCTGGTGATGGTTCTGTGAACAGGTATTCGTGTGGATTGAGGCCCCTCAGCAGAGCTTCCACTGCCGCAGTTTCCTCGAAACCGCCGGGATGTCCCGTGTAGGCAATGATCGTCATGATGCCACCACCAGCGAGTAGCACTAAGCCACTCTGGATCGCAGCCAATGTTGACTGCAACGCTGTGGTCAGTTGTTTGTCTCCGCCCGGAAGATATCCCAGATTCCACATGATGGCGGAAACCCGTCCATGGAACTCCCGAGGGATCGCAGATTGCATTTCCGCGTGATCACGCTCCAGTAAGTGAACGTTGTTTAAACACGCATCTGCCAGTCGCCTGGATGTGGCTTGAACGGCTGCCAATTGAATATCGAATCCGTAGACCGTTCCCGTCGGCCCAACAGACTCAGCAAGGAATTGAGTGTCAAAGCCATTTCCTACAGTCGCGTCGATAGCGATATCGCCTGGCTTCAGCGTGGATCGAACGAGTGTCTGAGCAATCTCGGTCAACGGAATCATTGGGGTTCTCGCTCTGGCGCGTGGCGAAAGTGTGCGTCATAGTGACGCAGGCCTACTTCGGGATCAATTGGCCGACCTTCGCAAAGTAAGTCCGCAAAGTGATTTGCCAGCCACGGTGCCTGAAGCGAGCCCTTCGAACCGAGTCCGTTAAAGAAACCGAGTTGCAGATATTGCGGGTGCGTACCAACAACAGGGTACTGATGTAAGACGATCGGCCTGACGGCGGCATCGTGAGCGACCACTTCGAACGGCAGGCGAAGAAACGCGCGTAATCGCGTGCAGATTTCCTCACGTCCGAGTGCCGTCGGCACGTCGTCCAGCTCTTTCCATTCGTAGGTCGCCCCCGTTCGAAACAGACCGTTTCCGAGCGGCATTAGCCAGACTCCACGATGAATAATCCGCTCGTCAGCCAGCCCTTCGATCCG
>CAIWEX010000842.1 GCA_903911795.1 uncultured Schlesneria sp. | reverse complement strand
TTCCAAAGTATCAGGGCTGAACAACTCGGCGAGCGATTCTGGCCACGAGCCGTGTTCGAGCTTCCAGGCCTGCAGTGCCAGTCCCAGCAGGGTGATGCGAATCGTCGCTTCGCGATCGAAGCAGGTCGTCAGCATCAACGGTTGATCTCTGAAGAGTGAACTCATCGGAAATGAGGTTTGGGATGCATACCGTTCCTCCGGCTGGTCATCAAATTGCGAGGGGAGCTGTTCGAGAAATCGTGGGACGTCGATTCCGTTCGGCGAAGCAAGCATTGTGGATGCCCTCAGCATGCGAGCGTCGTTCGCAATCAACTGCCGCTCGATCAGGTGACGGGAGCGGAGACGTTCCCAGGGAAGATAACGTGCGCTTTCTCGAATCAGAGCGAGAGGACCAGGAAGTGGTTCCTGATCCTCGAGTTCGACCGATTGATCCAGTGCCTGAACGTTTAAGAGATATTCAGCGACAAGGGATTGTCGCCACGTCGGAAACAGGTTGAGTTCCTCACGGACTTTCTTCATCGCCTGCTTGATTGACTGAGGTGTCTGGTCAGGATGATTTGCCCAGAGGATGATCTGTCGCAGTGTTTCCGTCTGACGAATATCAGCTTCCAGACGGTGCTGCAGCGAACTTTGTGTGGCCCAGAATGTTGCCATTCGCAGACTGGCGCAAAAATATGACAACGCGTCGTTGAGCCGTCCATCTTCCGTTCGCAACTGGCCCGCTCGATTCAGGACGAGTTGATGAGCCCGGATGAAGGACGGGCCTGCGTTCAGCCAGTGGCGCATCTCCAAACACTGATTTAACGAAGTAAGTTTCATGACGCGTTGCAATTGCAGGTCGTACGTCGACCAGAAGGTGTCTCGGCCCTCTAGCAGTTCCTCATGGGATGGGGGCTTCGATTCGTCTTGCAGTGGCCCCGGAATGTGCTTGCGGATCATGGCTGCGTCGCCGATCAGTTCAAAGTCACTGATCTCTTCCTGATTCCGGATGGATGGGTTCAATTGATCGGCAATCTCACTCTTCAACTCACCAATCAGCGTAGCGCGGTGTTCGAGTAGCGGTCCTTGCATCCGGATGTAGTCATGGGGGTAGAGCAAAGCGAACAGCGCAGGAGACGTTGGTCTGAACCCGGCGAACTCAAATGCTCGCCAATAGGCAAAACCCGCCAGAATCAGCAGTGGTGGTACCATGAAGACCGCGACCGCTTGTCGGCGGCCTGTCGCAAATCGACGTTCCAAGGCCCAGCGCGGAGCCAGCCACCAGGTCCATCCCAGCAGGCAGGCGACTACGCCACCCACCGACCACCATAATGGAACATGCAGTGCCGTCATCAGGGAGAGCCAGATTCCAGTGCATATTGCAATCATCGCTCCCGCTGCCAGTGAAAGGATCGCTCGGCGGAACAAAACGGCGGCAAAGTGTCCTGAGCTATAGATGAGAAGTATCGTCAAGATCGTGGCGTCCTGATGCCCGTACATCGCTTCGAAAACCTTCCCAATCGACTGCCCGGCAGTTGTGCGCTGGTTGATCAGGGGCTGGGCAGCCATCGCCACGCACCAGTTCAGCGACAGAATTGCACAGGTCCGGGGAAGCCAGACGAAATGTATTGCGCACCACAGACGCCGCCGATTAATTCCTCGATTGTTCAGGAACTGCAGCGGTTGTCCCTCACCATCATAGCGAAACCCCAGGACCCCCATTAACAACGGAACCGCAGCAGCGAGCAGCATCAAAATCTCTGGTTGATCTGCGATGGCTGTGGCGACGGCCACGAAGCAACCGCCGAACGCGAACAGTCGATGCAAGCGGTCTCGATTTCGCTCCTGCCAGACCAGGCGCTGCCACTCCCGACTCCACATGTCTGCCACTTCCGTTTGTTTTGGCTCGCGTGATACGGCGGGTGCTGAACCACGGAGACGTTCGCGGATTCGAGTTGTTAAGTCCGTCAATGTCTGCGCATCGGTGTAATGGCCGAGGCACCAGCGCCACCCCAGGTAGAGATTCGCCACCACAACGATTGCCGCCGTCGTGATCATCACGATGTCGGTACCGATCGGGCTTCCCGCGTGAATAACACATGAGATGATGAGCGAGACACAAATCAATGTGGTTACCCACCATAAACCCATGGCCGGAACCGCCGTGATCACTCGCCGACTGACTAAAGATCCCAGGCTTCCCCAGAGAACAAAACTCATCAGCATGAAAGTCATTCCGGCGACCGCACGACTGGCATCATGTTGCGGATCTGCCAGAACGAGTTGCACCTCGACTGGGATCCAGACGAGCAAGAGTGCTGATATAGAAAGGACCAGAATCAGCGAGAGTGTTGCCAGAAGCGAAAACCCCCATTTGGTAACCAGCGTCCAGATGGGACGAACGGAGAGATTCAAGAGCCAGTCGCTCGTCCGCTCTTCTCGCTCGCCGGCAAACAGGATCGCCGTCGAAGCGATCACGAAAAAAAACGGAATCATGACGACAGCGGCCCAGACACTGGCCACACGATTCTCAATGTTGGTGACCAGGATCCGCAGGAGAATCTGTGGCACCACGCCAAAAATCAGCATGGCCAGCCACAAGGATCTCTGAATCCGATATTCCTTCCACATCAATCGCCCGAAGGGAACAAGAATGCGCGACCATTGATTCATGTTGGCACCTCATCTCAGGAAGTCCGCTGACAACAGTCAGCGCAGAATTCTTACGCCAGCTCTTTTGGTGACTCGGTCGCAGCTTCAAAGTAACCGGTGTTCGAGGTCATGCAGGCCACGAAAATGTCCTCTAATGTCGGCTGCTGATATTTCACATCGGCGTGATTCGGAACGGCAGCAAGATCCCTGCGGCCCTTGTCATCCAGATCTCGAATGTAAAGTCTCCAGACGCGATCGATACGCTGAGACATGATCAGTCGGGCGTTTCCGGCGAGGTCCGGTGGGACGGTCTCCATGTCACTCAGAGTGACGACAGCTTCGCAAACCCGGCTCTTCAATACTTCCAGCGGTTCACACAGAATCAGTCGACCCTTGCGCAGAATGGCGACAACGTCGGCCACGCGTTCGACCTCACCAATCTGGTGACTGGACAGCAGCACCGTTCGTCCTGTGGCAGCCACATCGACCATGCTTTCCAGGAATTCACGTCGTACCAGTGGGTCCAAGCCTGATGTCGGTTCGTCCAGGACCAGCAGTTCGGGGTTATGAGCCATCGCCAGAGCGAGTGAGACTTTGCCCTGCATACCCTTGGACAGGGATTTGATGGGAATGTCAGGCAGTTCAAACCGCTGGGCGAGTTCTTCATAGCGATGCTGGAAGCCAAGCGGATAGAACCCGGCCGCAAACCAGCCGATCTCGCGCACGGTCATCCATTCGTAGAGCGCGGGTCGGTCTGGCATATATCCAACGCGCCGACGGATTTCTTCTCCCTGCTTCTGACCGTCCAGTCCAAGAACTTTCACGGTTCCAGAGTCTAAAGTATGGAGACCGAGCATGATTCGGATCGCGGTCGACTTGCCCGCTCCGTTCTCACCCAGGAGTGCGATCACCTGGCCTCGCTCACCGCGAAATGAGACCTGGTCCAGAGCCAGATGCTTGCCGAACCGCTTTGTCACATTTTGAAATTCGAAGATGCT
Source organism: uncultured Schlesneria sp. (assembly GCA_903911795.1). GTDB lineage: Bacteria > Planctomycetota > Planctomycetia > Planctomycetales > Planctomycetaceae > Schlesneria. The sequence continues at coordinate 1,921 of CAIWEX010000842.1, read as the reverse complement.
GTCCATCGTTGGGACCTTCCAAACGAAGAATTCGGGCGATATCCAGGATCAATTCAGTCACGATCAATACGTTGTTTCAGGGCGGTTTCTTTACCGGAGACGGTAATCCAGACTTCCCGTACCAGGGTCAGAAACTCCGCTTCCGTCAGCCCTCCTTGAAGAGCTTCTGTTGCCACGGCCGACATCCGTTCTTCGAGCAGACGCTGGCGAGCCTTACGACATCGTTCGACGGCCAGTCGAGCCACTCGCAATCCTTCGCCGCGCAGAGTCTCCAGTACGGATTCGTTTTGCAGGTCACGATAGGCCTTGGCGACGGTATTCGGATTCACCGCCAGCAGAACTGCCAGTTCACGAACCGAAGGGACCAGTTCCCCCGGGCGTAATGCTCCGTTGGCGATCGCATATTTGATTTGCCGTGCGATCTGCTCGTAGATCGCGACGCCGTTATCAGGCTCAATCCGGAAGAACATGGAACACCTACTGTACTAGCTGTGTAGTACAGTAGGCGCCGCCAGCCGCAGAGTCAAGCTGAAAACTTTCGCGCTGTCACGAATTTTTCGACTTCAGGACTGACGTAAAGAACTTTCTTGCGAAGTCTCGATTTCCGCAAAATGAAGCAGGCCACTCCGCCACCACTGGTCGACTCAAAGTGTGTACAGCCAACAAATGTGAGCGACGCATCGGAATTTGTTTGACTGAATTCCCGTGGATTTGTATTGTTTCGCGTGTGATCTTGTCTCACGTCAATTCCCATCTCAAATCGCGATCTCGCGTGTTCTTGTCGGTTCATTTCTTTTTGCGGAGGTGATGTCATGAGATTTCTCGGGCGAAGCCGTCGGTATGGTCGATGGGGCTTTACATTGATTGAACTGCTGGTGGTCATTGCGATCATTGCAGTCTTGATTGCATTGCTGTTACCGGCGGTGCAACAGGCACGTGAAGCCGCGCGAAGGACTCAGTGCAAGAACAATCTGAAGCAGATTGGCCTGGCTCTGCACAACTATCACGACGTCTTTAACAAGTTCTGCGATCTGCGCGGGGGACCGAACGACGGTGCTGGTCGTGGTGGTGACGAATGCGGGTTTGTCAGGTTGCTGCCGTATATGGATCAGGCACCGACCTACAATCAGATCCCTCAGAACAATACCGTTCCCGTCTGCTGGGATGGAACGTTCAAACCTTGGAATACCCAGTTGTCTGTGCTGCTGTGTCCTTCGTCCCTTCCAACGACGCTGCAAAGTAACGTTGCTGCCAAGAACTACCATTTCTGCGTTGGCACAACGATCAATGACAACTATGCCGGTGCAACCAACGGATTGTTCCAGTTCAGCCAGAAAGGCTACAAGGGGATGCGTGACTGTACCGACGGGTCCAGCAATACCGTCGCAATCGCTGAACGGGGTGCGGGGGTACAGAACAGCCGGTCACTCATCGGGAACGCTGCGTATGGAGTCGGCGGAATCGATACCAATCCGACCCTGTGTAAAGCACTGGCGGGGCCAAACCTGACATACACCACGGGAACGAATGTCAGTTCGTGGGGACAGGGTTCGTTGTGGCCCTTCGGGCATGCACACTGGTCGGCCGTTACGACAGTGCTGCCACCCAATAGTCCATCGTGTGTGAATATTGGTGATAACGCAAGTAATGCGTGGGGGATTCACACCGCCAGCAGCTACCATACCGGTGGGGCTCAGGTCCTGATGGCGGATGGTTCTGTCCGGTTCGTCAACAACAACATCGACTGCGGTAACTACGGTGCCGGTTCGCCAGCCAATTTCGGTGTCTGGGGCGCCGTCGGAACCGTTGCCGGTGGTGAGACCACGGGTGATTTCTGAATGATCGTTCGCGATTATGGTTGTTGCGGTGGTGCCACTCAACGCGGGTAACGATATTCGTAGCTGAATTCGTGAGAATTCAG